>NZ_CATKPW010000002.1:0-232996 GCF_949767675.1 Pseudomonas sp. IT-P395 | reverse complement strand
GAGGGTTTATGGTGTTTAGGTGATCGGGGAATAGCCTTCGATTTCATCCGGCCAGGCGGTGAGGATTTCGAAGCCGGTTTCGGTGACCGCAACCATATGCTCCCACTGCGCCGACAACGAGCCATCCTTGGTCAGCACCGTCCAGCCATCCGGCATGTTCTTCACGTGACGTTTGCCGGCATTGAGCATCGGTTCCACGGTAAAAATCATCCCCGCCTTAAGCTTCATGCCCTGGTTGGGAAAGCCGTAATGCAGAATCTGCGGCTCGTCGTGATAGACCTTGCCGATCCCGTGCCCGCAATACTCGCGCACAACGCTGAAGCCTTCCTTCTCCGCCAGGCTCTGGATCGCGTGGCCGATGTCGCCCAACGTCGCGCCCGGTTTCACCACGCGAATACCCGCGCACATCGCTTCGTAAGTGGTCTTGATCAGGTGCTGCGCCTCAGGCGTCGCCTCACCCACCACGTACATGCGGCTGGTGTCGCCGAACCAGCCGTCCTTGATCACCGCGATGTCGAGGTTGACGATGTCGCCATCCTTCAGCGGTGTGCCCGACGGGATGCCATGGCACACCACATCGTTGACCGAGGCGCAGACGGTTTTCGGAAAGCCGTGATAGCCGACGTTGGCCGGCACGGCTTTCTGCACGTTGACGATGTAGTCATGACACAGTTGATCGAGCTGATCAGTTGTGACGCCCGCCTTGACGTGCTGCACCAGCATTGCCAAAACTTCAGCGGCGAGTTTGCCGGCAGCGCGCGATTGCGCGATGTCGGCCGGGGTGTTGATCTTGATCTGGTTTCTCATGCGCTGACGGCTTCCTGAGTCAGTTGTTGCAGATCCAGCCCGCCGTTCTGTTCGGCGCGGATCAGCAAGCGGCAAATGGCGCTGTGGTCGAGGTTGGGGTGCAGTTCGGCGAGCATGCCGATGCGCATCCAGTGCTCGGCCTGCGCGTTGATCGAGCGGCTGAGCGCATTGCTGGAGATACGCAGGTTCTCGTGCATGTCCTCTGAAATCTTTACGATGCCCATATATGAATCCGATACGATGTGTATATGGATCGTATATTAGCCAAGCATCCACCAAAATTGCAAACACACACGCTGATCGTTCCCACGCTCCTGCGTGGGAATGCAGCCCGTGACGCTCCGCGTCACTGGACGCGGAGCGTCCCTAGAGGCATTACCACGCGGAGCGTGGGAACGATCAGTCGCGGAGCGTGGGAACGATCAACAGCCAAATCGCGGGCAAAAAAAAGCTGCCAAATTCGGCAGCAAAAACTTTAAGAACACGCGATGTATTGGCCTCAGCATAGACGCCGGATAATGACAGTGTCATGACAGCCGCAAATTCATTGAACCGCCCCTGCCCCGTCATCAGGATGTCATCAAGATCACGGCAGAATCCTCGCAAACCGTCTTGAGCCTCGCGACGGATGCTCTGCAAGGATTCCCATGAAAGACGACGCCTCGCTGTTTGCCGCCATCGACCTGGGTTCGAATGCCTTTCGCCTGATGATCGGCCAGTCGGTGCGCAGTCGAAAGGGCTTGCAGATTCAGGAAGTGAAAACCTTGCGCGAACCGGTGCGTCTTGCCGAAGGCTTTGACGGTGGCGCGCTGGATGCGTTGGCGCTGGATCGCGGCTGGCAGGCGTTGGCGCGGTTCGGCAAAAAGCTGCGCGGTTTCGAGGCCGGCCGAGTCCGTGCGGTGGCAACCAGCGCAGTGCGCGAGGCTGATAATGCGCAGCTTTTTCTCGCCAGTGCCGAGCGGCATCTGGGGTTTCCCATCGACGTCATTTGCGGCCATGAAGAGGCGCGGCTGGTCTACGCCGGCGTGACTCACGCCTTGCCCAGCGCCGAAGACATGCGCTTGGTGGTCGATATCGGCGGCGGCTCCACGGAATTGATCCTCGGCCAAGGCTCACAACCGTTGCTCACCGAAAGCATCGCCATTGGCAGCGGCACCTTGAGCACGCGGTTCTTTCGCGGCGGTGATGTTTCCGCCGGCGCGCTACAGGAAGCCGAACGCTTCGCTATCCTGCAGTTTGAAAACGTCGCCCGGCGCTATCGTGCTCAGGGTTGGCAGCAAACCATCGGCTCTTCCGGCACCGCGCGCATGCTCGCCAAAGTGCTCAGGGCCAATCGCCTCAACGACTTCGGCCAGGACGGCATCACCTACGGTGGCCTGCTGCGTCTGTCGCTGCTTTTGCTGAAAGTGAACAATGTGCAACAGCTCAAGCTTGCCGGCCTGCAAGCACATCGTCAGAGCATTTTGCCGGCCGGTCTGGTGTTGATGCTCGCGGCGTTCAAGGTGTTCGGCATCGCGCAAATGCTGCCCTCCGAACCGGGCCTGCGTTTAGGCGTCTTGCACGGTCTGATGAGCCAGCACTAATCCTCGCCGCAACAGATTCGTCTCCCCTTCAGCGGCTTGATCGACTACCATGCCGCCGCTGGTTCCCGAACGGGACTAATAGGGAATCCGGGGTGTTTGCACAGCATTGACCGGAACTGCCCCCGCAACTGTAGGTGCCGAGCCTGCTCCACGACTGCCACTGGGTGAATCCCGGGAAGGCCGGAGCCAGGCGATGACGCATCAGTCAGGAGACCTGCCGGCACAGTGATTACTAACCGGCGGGGTGTCCGGGAAGGACATCGTGCCGTGTACTTCTGCTTTTGATGACCGGCCTTGCGCAGTTTCCCTGACCGCGTTCGATGGTGTGTTTCCAGACCGTACTCTCCCGCTCCCCGTACGGTTCCCCTGGAGACTGCCCCATGCTGCTGCCTCGCATCGCCACCCTCATCACCGGCCTGAGCCTTGGCGCCATGGCGCAAGCGGCACCGACGGTCTATCCGCTGACGGTCGAAAACTGCGGCAGCACACTCAATTTCCAGCACGCACCGACGCGCACGGTGACCATCGGCCAGGCCGGCACGGAAATGCTCTACGCCATGGGCCTGGGCGACAAAGTCGTCGGCACCTCGCTGTGGTTCAACAATGTGCTGGACAAATACAAGGCACAGAACGACAAGATCGAGCGTCTGGCCGATAACGAACCGAGTTTCGAATCGGTAATCGGCAAGCGCCCGGAACTGGTCGCCGTGGAGCTGGAATGGATGGTCGGCCCGCAAGGCGCGGTCGGCACCCGTGAGCAATTTCATGAATTGAAGATTCCGACCTACCTGCTGCCCTCCGATTGCGAAGCCAAGGACAACCTCGTCGGCGCCGACGGCACGCGACTGGCGCCGTTTCGCATCGAGACAATTTACAAGAGCGTGAGCCAACTGGCGCAAATCTTTGATGTGCAGGAGCGTGGCCAGCGGCTCAACGACGAACTCAAGGCCAGCCTCGCCAAGTCGATTGCCACCGCCCAAGGTAAACAACTGAAGGACGCCAGCGCGCTGGTGTGGTTCTCCAGTGCACAAATGGACATCGAGCCATTTGTGGCCGGACACAAAGGCATTCCCGATTTCATGCTCAGCACCCTCGGCGTGCGCAACGTGGTGGCGTCCGATGAAGAGTGGCCAACGGTCGGCTGGGAAACCATCGCCAAGGCCAACCCGACTTTCCTTGTGATCGCGCGCATGGATCGTCGACGCTTCCCCGCTGACGACTATGAAAAGAAACTCGCCTTTCTGCGCAGCGACCCGGTGACGCGCAACATGGACGCGGTGAAACACAACCGCATCATCATTCTCGACGCCATGGCCATGCAGGCGAGCCTGCGCATGTTCGACGGCATCGAGCAACTGGCCACGGCCATCAACGGCTATGACCTGTCGCAATGAGTGCCAGCCTGATCCGTACGTTGCTGGCCCTGGCGACGCTGTTGATTGCAGTGGTTGCGGGCGTGGCCATCGGTGAAACCTCGATTGAACCGGGTGTGGTGGTGCAAGTGCTGGCGAACAAGTTGTGGAACGCCGGTTACGCGCTCGACCCGATCGATGAAGGCATCGTCTGGAACTACCGCCTGACCCGCGCACTGGTCGCGGCCGCGTGCGGTGCGGGTCTGGCGACGTGCGGGGTGATTTTGCAGTCGCTGCTGCGTAATCCGTTGGCCGATCCCTACTTGCTGGGGATTTCTGCCGGCGCCTCGACCGGGGCGGTGATGGTCGCGCTGCTTGGCGTTGGCGCGGGGATGATCTCATTGTCAGTCGGTGCCTTCGCCGGCGCGGTCACGGCGTTCGTGCTGGTGATTCTGCTGGCGCGAGTCAGCGGTTCGGCCAGCGGCACCGGGCAGATCATTCTTGCCGGGATCGCCGGTTCGCAGTTATTCAATGCGCTGACGGCGTTTCTGATTACTCGTTCGGCCAGCTCCGAACAGGCGCGCGGCATCATGTTCTGGCTGCTGGGCAATCTCGGTGGTGTGCGCTGGCCATCGGTGTGGCTGGCAGTGCCGGTTGCCGTGCTGGGACTGGTCGTGTGCCTGTGGCATCGGCGGGCGCTGGATGCGTTTACCTTTGGCGCGGATTCGGCGGCATCCCTCGGTATTCCGGTGCGACGCGTGCAGATTTTGCTGATTGGTTGTGCGGCGCTGGTGACGGCGGTGATGGTGTCGATTGTCGGTTCAATCGGCTTTGTCGGGCTGGTGATTCCCCACGCCGCGCGGCTGTTGCTCGGTACGGGTCATGCGCGATTGCTGCCGGCCAGTGCCTTGGGCGGTGCGGTGTTTTTGATTGCTGCTGATGTGCTGTCGCGCACGCTGATCAAGGGCCAGGTGATTCCGGTCGGGGTGATTACCGCGCTAGTCGGTGCGCCGGTGTTCGCCTTGATTCTGGTTGGCCGCAGGTCCGCGCGATGAACAGTGTTTTGAGTTGTTCTGGTCTGAGCTTCAAGGTACGCGGCGCCGAGTTGCTCAACGGTGTCAGCCTTGACGTCCGGCGCGGCGAAACCTTGGGTATCGTCGGGCCAAATGGCTCGGGCAAATCCACCCTGTTGAAGTTGCTGGCCGGGCTGCGTGAACCGAGCGCCGGCGAGGTGCTGCTCGAAGGTCAGCGTCTCGGCAAAATGGCCCGGCGCAGCATTGCGCAGAAGCTGGCGGTGGTCGAACAACAGGCCGACACTGATGACGGCATTCGCGTGTTCGACGCGGTGGCGCTGGGGCGCACACCCTGGCTGTCGGCGCTGCAACCGTGGTCGCAGGCAGACGACGCCATCGTCCAGCAGGCGCTCACCGATGTAGACGCCATGCACCTGCGCACGCGTCTTTGGCGCAGCCTGTCGGGTGGTGAGCGGCAGCGAGTGCATATCGCTCGGGCACTGGCGCAGCGGCCGCAGATTCTATTGCTCGACGAGCCGGCCAATCACCTCGACATTCAGCATCAACTGACCATTCTCAATGTGGTGCAGGCGTTGCCGGTGACCACGCTGATCGCGCTGCATGATCTTAATCAGGCGTTGAAGTGTGATCGTCTGGCGGTGCTGGAGCGCGGGCGGCTGGTGGCGTTGGGCGCGCCGCTGGAAGTGCTGACACCGCAGCGGTTACAGGACACTTTCGGGGTCAGGGCGCATTACCTGACGGACCCGTTCGATGGGGCGCAGATTCTCCGGTTTCACTCATGAGATTGTGCATGTGGGTTGTTTGCCAGACCGGGTCAGCGTCGACATCGATAATCTCGAAGCCTTGGCGCTGCCAGAACGCGATGGCGCCCGGCAGAAATGGATGAGTATGCAGGTAGATCACTTCAACTCCGTCGGCGAGTGCCAGGTCTTTGAGTGATCGATACAGCGCACCGGCCAGGCCTGAGCGGCGCTGTGATGGCAGGACAAACAGACGGACGATTTCCACCACTTTAAGGTCCGGATAGAGCAAGTGCGGGAAGCGTCGGTCGTAAGGGAGATAGCCGATTGAGGCGACAATCTGCCCTTCGTGACGAGCGATCAGAAAGCGCCCTGCCCCACGCAGATAAGCCTCGGCAAAACGCGCCAGATCGTCGGGCATGCCGGTCGCGCTGAGCTTGGGGAAAAGCTCGGCGCGGGCGCTTAGAACAAAATCCAGCACCTCGGGAATGTCTGCGTCGGACACGGTTTGGATAACGGGTTGATCACTCATGTAGCGGCAAATACCTAGGATGCGGCTGGGCACAGTAGCAACAGCTTTTCGGCGATGCCATGAGAATTCCCGTTTCTGAAAATACATACACAACCCCTGTAGGAGTGAGCCTGCTCGCGATAGCGGTGTGTCAGTCACCGATGATTTGACTGACACACCGCTATCGCGAGCAGGCTCACTCCTACAAGGGGTTGTGTTTATTCAGGTGGTTAAGGTGTCAGGCCAGCTCTTTACGCAATTGCCGGGCGGCGGTGACCATATGCACCAGCGCCGCTTCCGTCTCCGGCCAGCCACGGGTTTTCAGGCCGCAGTCCGGGTTGACCCATAGCCGCTCGGCCGGAATACGCTTGGCAGCCTTGCGCAGCAGATTAGCCATTTCCGAAGCATCCGGAATGCGTGGCGAGTGGATGTCGTAGACGCCCGGGCCGATGTCGTTCGGGTAAGCGAACGCTTCGAAGGCCTCCAGCAATTCCATGTCCGAACGCGAGGTTTCGATGGTGATCACGTCGGCATCCATCGCCGCGATGGACTCGATCACATCGTTGAACTCGCTGTAGCACATGTGCGTGTGGATCTGCGTTTCGTCGCGCACACCGGAAGCACACAAACGAAACACCTCAGTCGCCCAGTCCAGATAATGCTGCCACTGCGCCTGACGCAACGGCAGACCTTCACGGAACGCCGCTTCATCGATCTGCACGATCTTGATGCCGGCGGCTTCCAGATCCACCACTTCATCACGAATCGCCAGCGCCAGTTGCCGCGCCTGCACTTCACGGCTGACGTCTTCACGCGGGAACGACCACATCAGCATGGTCACCGGCCCGGTCAACATGCCTTTCATGACCTTGTCGGTCAGGCCTTGAGCGTAGCGGATCCACTCCACGGTCATGGCTTTCGGGCGGCTGAGGTCGCCGAAGATCACTGCCGGTTTGACGCAACGCGAACCGTAACTCTGCACCCAGCCAAACCGGGTGAATACGTAGCCGTCGAGTTGCTCGGCGAAGTACTCAACCATGTCGTTGCGCTCGGCTTCACCGTGTACCAGCACATCGAGGCCCAGACGTTCCTGGATTTCCACCGCGTGGCGAATTTCGCTGTGCATGGCTTCGGTGTATTCGGCTTCGGTCAGCTTGCCTTGTTTGAACGACTGGCGAGCGAGGCGGATTGATGCGGTTTGCGGGAAAGAACCGATCGTCGTGGTCGGGAACAGCGGCAGATCCAGACCGGCACGCTGCTTGGCGATGCGCTGGGGAAACAGCGACTGACGCTGGCTGTCCTTGGCCGTAATCGCGGTGACACGGGCCTGAACAGCCGGTTTGTGAATACGCGGCGAAGCGGCACGCGCAGCCTGCACCGAACGGCTTTCGGTCAGTGCGCGCAGCACTTTCGGCGCTTCGGGTTCATTGACGGCATGCGCCAGAATCGCCACTTCTTCGCACTTCTGCACAGCGAAGGCCAACCAGCTTTTCAACTCGGCATCGAGCTTGTCTTCGCGGCCCAGATCCACCGGGCTGTGCAGCAGCGAACAGGACGGCGCCACCCACAAGCGATCACCCAAACGCTCATGGGCATGGCGCAACGTCGCCAAGGCGTTTTCCAGATCGCAACGCCAGACGTTACGCCCGTTGACCACGCCCAGGGACAACACTTTGTAGGCCGGCAGACGATCGAGAATGGTCGGATACTGCTCCGGGGCGCGCACCAGATCGATGTGCAGACCGTCGACCGGCAGGTTCGCCGCCAGACCGAGGTTTTCTTCCAGACCACCGAAGTACGTGGCGAGCAGTTTTTTCAGCGGATCACGCTGAATCTGGTTGTAGGCACGCTCGAAAGCGTTCTTCCATTCCTGCGATAGGTCGAGTACTAGAATCGGTTCGTCGATTTGTACCCACTCGACACCTTGAGCAGCGAGGCGCGCGAAGATCTGCCCATACAACGGCAGCAAGCGATCGAGCAATTCCAGCTTGTCGAATTCGGCGCCCTTGGCCTTGCCCAGCCACAGATACGTCAACGGGCCGATGATCACCGGTTTGACGTTGTGGCCCAGCGCACGGGCTTCTTCGACCTCTTCGAACAACTGCTCCCAGCCCAGTTGAAACTGCTGATCAGCGCTGAATTCCGGGACGAGGTAGTGGTAGTTGGTGTCGAACCACTTGGTCATTTCCTGGGCGTGCGCCCCGCCGCAGCAACTGTCGCTGACGCCACGGGCCATGGCGAACAGGGTGTGCAGATTGGCTTTGCCATCGTGCGGGCGGAAGCGCTCAGGGATCACACCGAACATCAGCGAATGCGTCAGCACCTGGTCGTACCAGGCGAAATCGCCGACCGGCAGCAATTCGATGCCAGCGTTTTTCTGCAAGTCCCAGTGAGCCTTGCGCAGCTCGCGACCGACTTCACGCAGGCCTGCCTCGTTCAGTTCTCCTTTCCAGAACGCCTCTTGCGCTTTCTTCAGTTCGCGGTCGCGACCGATGCGCGGAAATCCAAGGGAATGGGCCAGTGCCATAACAAACAACTCCAGTGTTCTGTTGATGGCGGCCATTGTCGGCAGTGGTCGCTAGTGAGACAAACTCAATTTAATCTTGATCAACACAAGTTTCCCTCATGATCAAATGATCGCAGTCTGTCTCCTGAAAACACTCCGAGGTGAGAGCGTTTGGCACGGCTGAGCGTTTTTTGCGGCGGGAAACTTGTCGGCAATTCAAGCTGTTCGTCGCCATGAAGACGCCCTTTGAAAACTCGATGACGCCTCTGTGTAAACGCTCTCGAACCCGCCCCGGCAGGTCTTTGATTTCGATCTATCGTTAGATCGAAATGGCTGAATTGGCGACCGACTAAAGGTTGCGACAGCTGATGTCTGAGCCTATGTTGCACGCGTGTCTTTTCCCCGCGATTGGAACGCGATCAACACCACCAAGAGGTGAAGAAATGTCAAAGGAATCACGCCCTGCCGTACTTGGGCTGATAGGCAACACTCCGCTTGTGCAGGTCACCCGCTTTGATACCGGGCCGTGCACACTGTTTCTCAAGCTTGAATCGCAGAACCCTGGGGGTTCGATCAAGGATCGCATCGGTCTGGCGATGATCGACGCCGCCGAGCGTGATGGTCGTCTGCAACCCGGCGGCACCATCGTCGAAGCCACCGCCGGCAACACCGGCCTGGGTCTGGCCCTGGTAGGCCGCGCCAAAGGCTATCGCGTGGTGCTGGTGGTACCGGACAAAATGTCCACCGAGAAAGTCCTGCACTTGAAGGCCATGGGTGCCGAAGTGCACATCACCCGCTCCGATGTCGGCAAGGGTCATCCCGAGTATTACCAGGACGTCGCCGCCCGTTTGGCAAAAGACATTCCCGGCGCGTTTTTCGCCGACCAGTTCAACAACCCGGCCAACCCGTTGGCCCACGAATGCAGCACCGCGCCGGAGATCTGGGCGCAGACCGAACATGATCTGGATGCCATCGTTGTCGGTGTCGGCTCGGCCGGCACGCTGACCGGTCTGAGCCGCTTCTTCAAACGCGTGCAGCCGGATCTGGAAATGGTCCTCGCCGACCCGGTCGGTTCGGTGATGGCGCAATACAGCCGCGATGGCTCGCTGCCGACGCCCGGCTCATGGGCGGTGGAAGGCATCGGTGAGGACTTCATTCCATCGATCACCGACCTCTCCAGCGTGCGCCACGCCTACTCGATCAGCGATGAAGAAAGCTTCGATCACGCCCGTCAGTTGCTCAAGGCCGAAGGCATTCTCGGCGGCTCCTCGACCGGCACCCTGCTCGCCGCCGCATTGCGTTATTGCCGCGAACAGACCGAACCGAAACGTGTGGTCAGCTTCGTTTGCGACACCGGTACGCGCTATCTGTCGAAGGTCTACAACGACCAGTGGATGACCGATCAAGGCCTGTTGCAGCGCAAGGGTTACGGTGATTTGCGTGACCTGATCGCCCGCCGCTTCGAGGACGGCCGCGTGATCAGCGTCGGCCCTGACGACACCCTGCTGACCGCGTTCCAGCGCATGCGCCTGGCCGATGTTTCGCAATTGCCGGTGCTGGTGGAAGGCAAGCAACTGGTCGGTGTGATCGACGAATCCGACATCCTGCTGGCGGTGCACGAAGACGCCGCGCGCTTCAGCCAATCCGTCTCCAGCGTGATGACCGACAAACTGCAAACCCTTGCCCCTGGCGCCAGCCTTGCTGAGCTGGAAACGGTGCTCAGCCGTGGCCTCGTCGCGATCATTGCCGATGCATCGGGCTTCCATGGCCTGATCACTCGCACCGACATGCTCAACCAATTACGGAGATCCCTCGCATGAGTCAGCACGACGATAAATCCCAAGGCTTCGCGACCCGGGTGATCCACGCCGGGCAGACGCCGGACCCGACCACCGGCGCGCTGATGCCGCCGATCTACGCCAACTCCACGTACCTGCAAGACAGCCCCGGCGTGCACAAGGGTTTCGATTACGGCCGCTCGCACAACCCGACGCGTTTTGCCCTGGAACGCTGCGTGGCGGACCTGGAAGGCGGCACCCAGGCGTTTGCCTTTGCTTCCGGGCTGGCAACGATTTCCACGGTGCTCGAACTGATCGATGCCGGTTCGCACGTCATCTCCGGCAATGACTTGTACGGCGGCACGTTCCGCCTGTTCGACAAGGTCCGTCAGCGCAGTGCCGGACACCGTTTCAGCTACGTCGATCTGACTGACCTGGCGGCGTTCGAAGCGGCGCTGCAGGACGACACACGCCTGGTGATTGTCGAGTCACCGACCAACCCGCTGCTGAGCCTGTCGGACCTCGCCGCTATCGCCCGTATCTGCCGTGCACGCGGGATCATCAGCGTGGCCGACAACACCTTTGCCAGCCCATATATTCAGCGGCCGCTGGAGTTGGGTTTCGACATCGTGCTGCACTCGACCACCAAGTATTTGAACGGCCACTCCGATGTGATCGGTGGGATCGCCGTGGTCGGCCAGAACCAGGAACTGGCCGAGAAGCTGGGCTTCTTGCAGAACGCGGTCGGTGCGATTGCCGGGCCGTTCGATGCGTTTCTGACCCTGCGCGGGGTGAAGACGCTGGCGCTGCGCATGGAGCGTCATTGCAGCAATGCGCTGGACCTGGCGCAGTGGCTGGAGCAGCAGCCGCAGGTTAAACGCGTCTACTATCCGGGTCTTGAGTCACATCCGCAGCATGAGTTGGCCAAGCGCCAGATGCGCGGTTTCGGCGGGATGATTTCCGTCGACCTGAACAGTGATCTGGACGGTGCACGCCGTTTCCTCGAGAACGTGAAGATCTTCGCCCTCGCGGAAAGTCTCGGCGGCGTGGAAAGCCTGATCGAGCACCCGGCGATCATGACCCACGCAACCATTCCGGCTGATACCCGCGCAAAACTGGGGATTGGCGATGGCCTGGTGCGTCTGTCGGTGGGCGTTGAAGACGTTGAAGACCTGCGCGCCGACCTGGCGCAAGCGCTGCAATCGATCTGACCTGGCAAGAACGACAAAGCCCGCACGAAGCGGGCTTTGGTGTTCGAGTAGGCGGCCAGTGCTGGTCTCTGGCTTACAAGGTTTATCGGGCTTCCCACAGTACCGGGTCAAATTGAAAGTTAGTGCCTCGGCTGCTTCACACGGCATAAGGGCTGGATCTCAGCGCGGAGATCTTTCTAACCGTGTACCTTTCGGAGCGCGCCCCACGCCCCCTTGCTATCCGATTGCGCATCAGTCTGCGTCTTCGCCTACACCTTTGAGCCTAGCAAAGCCTCGTGGACTTGAATCAGAGTTTTTAGACTGATTTGAGCTTTGCTCAAAACGGGCAGGAAGATAAGCGCCTAAAGGCCGCCGATCCCCCCGCCGTACCGCCTCGCTATCGCGATCTATACTCAATCAGTTCGATCATGATTCTGTCGACACCCGCACGCCTGACGGTGTGCCCGTGCCTTTCGCCCACCAGACTGACCCAGGCCAATGAGTCATAACGCCAGCGAACAAGCGGCGGACGATGCCTTATCGCTTTGTGGCTGCCGGGTCATGGAGAAAACTATGAAACACAAGCTGTTGTCAGGCGTGCTTCTGGCGGTCGTGGCGACCGTGGTGGTGCCCAATGTCTGGGCTGCACAACCGCAGGCGTTGGCTTCCGATGGATCGGATCACGTCGGGGCCGGAGCGGTGGCTTCTGATGGTGCCGATCATGTCGGTGCAGGTGCGGTGGCTTCCGACGGCGCCGACCATGTCGGTGCAGGCGCGGTAGCTTCCGACGGTGCTGATCATGTCGGTGCAGGCGCCGTGGCTTCTGATGGTGCTGATCATGTCGGCGCGGGTGCGGTCGCTTCTGATGGCGCCGACCATGTTGGCGCGGGTGCGGTCGCCTCTGATGGCGCCGATCATGTCGGTGCAGGCGCAGTCGCTTCAGATGGTGCCGATCATGTCGGTGCAGGCGCCGTGGCTTCTGATGGTGCTGATCATGTCGGCGCGGGTGCGGTCGCTTCTGATGGTGCCGATCATGTCGGCGCGGGCGCAGTCGCTTCTGATGGTGCCGATCATGTCGGGGCAGGCGCAGTCGCTTCTGATGGTGCCGATCATGTCGGGGCAGGCGCAGTCGCTTCTGATGGTGCCGATCATGTCGGTGCAGGCGCATTGGCGGCAGATGGCGCCGATCGCACAGGCATCAACCGGTTTGCCTATTCTCGTGTCGGCGTTGGTTCTGATCGCGTCGCCTCCGCACTGATGACCGGCAGTTATTCCGACCAGTTCAACAGTCCCCAGTAATCCTCCTTCGGCGCAACAGGCGGTTTTAGCGAGCTGCCTGTTGAGCGCCGCACTAGCACATTTGTGCTAATCGACCGGCCTGTCCGCTGGCGTTATATTCCCCCGCAACCCCCGATGTTCCTCAACGTTGCCTGTTCGCAGCGTGCGGGATCGTTGTGCCTGGAAATCAGAACAACACCAAGGAAGAAACACCATGAAACTCCCTGCAAACCTCACCAAAATCGCCGTATTCGGTGCCGTGCTGCTCAGCGTGGCCGGCTGCCAGACCGTGAAACCGACTGAAGCGAGCATGAAGGAACGCGCTCAGACGGTGATCGGTAAACCGGTGTCGAAAATCGACAACATCCGCAACGACAGCACCCTCACCTACTACACCGCGTACACCCCGGCCGGGGAATACAACTGTGAATTGCCCAGCGGCGTAATCATCGCCGTGGCCAGCATGGGCATGATGTCGCCGCCGCTGTCGTGCCTGCCGAAAGGCGCCTCGCCAATCCCGCTGCAATAACTTCTCCGCCCGGTAAAGGACTCCGTTTGCTCATGAAAATCTTGATCGCGACACTCACCCTCAGCGCCCTGTTCCTCACTGGCTGCGCCACGCCAAAACAATGGGAAGCCACTGGCGGCAGCAAAAACGATGGCATCGTCCAGGTCTCCTATGAACTGGGCCAATTCGAAAGCGGCCAGACCAGCGCCGAACAAGGCCTGACCGTCGCCGCACAACGCTGCAAGACCTGGGGCTACAAGAACGCCGAAGTGACCGGCTCGGAGAAAAACATCTGCCGCACCATGGGCCAATACAACTGCCTGCAAACCACCATCACCCAGGATTACCTGTGCAAACGCTAGACGCTTGACCCTGTAGGAGCTGTCGAGTGCAACGAGGCTGCGATCTTTTGATCTTGCTCTTCTCATCAGCATCAAAAGATCGCAGCGTGCCGCAGCTCCTACAGCCCCATGGACACCTACAAGGCATTTTCGGTGGGTTCGGGCTGGCGATCGCGCAGGGCTCGCAAGGTCGCGCGCAGTTCGGCCGGGCGTACCGGTTTGGACAGGATGGCGATGTCGCGGTCGTGCAGGGCTGCCTGGATTTTCTCGACGTCATGCCCGGTGATGATCATCGCCGGTACCGCCCAACCGCGCTGCCTGCGCACATCATCGATACATTCGATGCCGGTGGCATGGGTGCCGAGGTCATAGTCGGCGACGATGATGTCGCAGTCGGTGACCAGATCCTGAGCCGTCAACTCGGCCTGAACCACACAGCCCCAGCGCTCCAGCAACGCTGAAGTCGCCAGCAGCACATTGCGGTCATCTTCCACCAGGCACACCTTCAGCCCGGTCAGCAAACCGACTTGGCGCGCCTCATTCCGATTAATCGTTAACGGCGCTGGCGCGGCGATCGGCAACCCGTACAAAGTCACCGCCGTTCCGCGCCCAAGCCGCGAACGCAGAGTAACGCCGACACCAATCAACTCACCCAGACGCTTGACGATCGACAGCCCCAAGCCCACGCCTTCGACGTCTTTGTCGCGCACTTGCCGTACCCGATAAAACTCCTCGAACACCTTGGCCTGATGCTCCTCGGCGATACCGTTGCCACGGTCATAAACCACGATTGACAGCCCTGCCCCGTGCCGACGCACACCGATCAATACCGGCCGATGCGCACCGTATTTGAAGCAGTTGGACAGTACGTTCTGCACCATGGTCGCGAGCAACGCCGGATCCGTGCGCACCCAATATTCACAGGGGCGCACATGCAATTCGACCCCGGCCCAACGCGCGGCTTCAGCGTTCTGGCGAATCAGATCCGCGAGCCATTCCCCTAAATTGAGGGTTTGCAGTTTGGGCAGAACCCGGCCGTTATCAAGGGTGTACAGATCGAGAATCGAGCGGAACAGTTGCGAAACGTTGAGCAACGAACGGTCGATATTGTCGACCAAGCGCCGTTCCTCCTCGCCCAGTCTCGACTCACGCAGACAGGCAGTAAACAGACCGATGGAATGAATCGGCTGACGCAAATCATGACTGGCCTGGGCGAGAAACCGCGACTTTTCCAGATTCGCCGCCACCGCCTCTTCGGAGGCCTTGCGCGTGCGTTCCAGCAACAAGTGCGCATAGAACGGAATCACCGTGCTGGTGAGCATCAGCATCAACACCATGAACGGTTGCGCCTGCCACACCGGCGTCAGGCGATAAACACACAGCAATGCCAGCAGCGCCAGCGCCGTGGCAATCGCCAGATAGCGCGAGCCATAGCGCATGCCATTGCCGAGGTTGACCCAGATGATCACCGCGTACAGCGGCAACGCCATCTCGCCGCCCACCACCAGACCAAAGCAGGTGCCGGTGTAATCATGGATCATGGCGAAAATCCGTCGCGCCGGGTAATGCCCTGGCCAGCGCGCAATCGCCTGACGCAGGGCGATCGAGGCCAACAAAAACACAATGATGTAGGTAATGATCGGCAGGTATGTATCGAAGCGCTGGCCTGGCAAAAAACCCAGTATCAGCATGTAAACCACGGCAATACTGGCAATGATAATGCGCAGGTTGGCCTGATCGAGTTCGGTGTTTTTCTCGAACTTCATGGTTAAACGTCCTTGTGCGGCAATCGTCAGTTTCCGAATCAGCCTACAGGCAACCTTCGCGCCCGGTGCTAAGGTGCAAGCCTTGAGTAACGCCTGACCCAGGGAGGGTCATGCCATGACCTGCCGAATTATCATAGCCGACGATCACCCGCTGTTTCGCGAGGCGATGCTGCGCACGGTGCAGCGGTTGCTGCCCGAAGCCGTTATCGAAGAAGCGGGCGATCTCGACGCCGTACTGGCGCTGCTGCCTTTGGGCGAGCCGGACACATTGATTCTCGACTTGCGCTTCCCCGGGCTCACGTGTGTGAGCCAGCTCGCCGAACTGCGTCGACGCTTGCCGCGTACCACGCTGATTGTGGTGTCGATGGTCGATGATGAGTCGCTGATCAGCGAAGTCATGACCGCTGGCATTGACGGTTTTATCGGCAAAAACATTGCCCCCGATGAAATCGGTCAGGCGATTCTGGCGATTCGTGAAGGTGAGGTGCTGGTGAAGTTTGCGCCGTCCGGCTTGCTGCCGCTGGAAACCGGCGCCGCCCTTACGCCTCGTCAGCAAGACGTCCTGCGCTTGATCGCGCAAGGCAAGACCAACAAGGAAATCGCCCGTGAACTGGATATTTCCCCGTTCACGGTGCGGATTCATGTGTCTTCTTTATTACGCACACTGAACGTGCCCTCACGGGCGGCTGCCGTGAAATACGCCGGAACTCTGTAGGAGCTGCCGAAGGCTGCGATCATTTGACTTTGTTTTTTAAAAGACAAGATCAAAAGATCGCAGCCTTCGGCAGCTCCTACACGAGGCGGTGCGTTATGGATCGACTTGCGCCATCAGCTCCGGCACCGATTCCGGCCGTTTCGCATAACGCTGAGCGAGCACCGCGCAGACCATCAATTGAATCTGATGAAACAGCATCAACGGCAGGATCAACACGCCAATCGTGCTGCCGGCAAACAACACCTGCGCCATCGGCACGCCAGTGGCCAGGCTCTTTTTCGAGCCGCAGAACAAAATGGTGATGCGATCTTCCTGGCTAAAACCGAACGCCTTGCCGAGCAGCGTCGACGCCAGCAAGACCAGCGCCAGCAGGATGCAGCAAACCACCACCAGCCCGAGCAGTTCGACTAGCGGGATCTGATGCCAGATGCCTTCGTTGACCGCTTCACTGAATGCGCCGTAGACCACCAACAGAATCGAACCCTGATCAACGAACTTCAGCCAGTTCTTGTTGCGCCCCACCCACGCGCCGATCCAGCGACGGGCGATCTGTCCGGCAATGAATGGCAGCAACAACTGCACGCTGATTTTCAGAATTGCATCCAGCGTAGAACCGCCATCACCGTGGACGTCGAGCAGCAGTGTTACCAGCAACGGCGTGAGGAAAATCCCGAACAGGCTCGATGCCGCAGCGCTGCAGATCGCCGCCGGAATATTACCGCGCGCCAGCGAAGTGAAGGCGATCGCCGATTGCACCGTTGCCGGCAGTGCGCACAGGTAAAGCATGCCCATGTACAGCTTGTCGCCGATCAGTGGAGACAACAGCGGTTTCAGCGCCAGCCCGAGAATCGGGAACAGCACAAAGGTCAGGCCAAATATCAGCAAGTGCAGGCGCCAGTGACCGGCACCGGCGATGATCGATTCGCGGGACAGTTTGGCGCCGTGCAGGAAAAACAGCAGCGCGATGGCGATGTTGGTCAGCCAGCCGAAGCCGACGGCGACCTGGCCGCTGGCCGGCAGGAAACTGGCCAGCAGTACGACGCCGATCAGCGTCAGGGTGAAGTTGTCGGGCAAAAAGCGTGGGCGAGTCATGGTCGGTTCATCCGGGGGTTGCCAGGGCGTGCCGACGACTCTAACGTGACTGCGAATTACCGACTAACGCCGAAGGGCCACAAGATGCCGCCTAAAGGACATGACAAAAGCGTTCGGCGCAGCATTCCCGGGCTGCCCAGCCTGCCGCGTCCACTGTACGGGCGCACCGAATCGCTGCCCAATCGCGCCCTGACCCGGCGCCACAGTCACCCGTGGGTGCAGTTGTCCTATGCGATTCAGGGCGTGCTGGAAATCCAGACCAGCGCCGGCCGCTTTGTCGCCCCGCCCGAACGCGCGGTGTGGATCCCGGCGGGCGTACCGCATCGGGTGTTCAGCTCGCCGCACACGGAAATGCGCAGCCTGTACATCGATTGCAGCGTCGCCGGGTGGGCGCTCGAGCGCTGTCATGTACTCGGCGTCAGCGATCTGCTCAGGGAGCTGATCCGCGCGTTCAGTCAGGTTCCGGTGGAGTACGACCAGAGCGGCCCGCATGGACGTCTGGCGCAAGTGATCCTCGATCAACTGGCCGAAGCGCCGCAGATCGACCTGATGCTGCCGCTGCCGCAAGACGCGCGCTTGAAGCAGATCTACCAGAGCCTTGAACAACACCCGGAACAACAGACCACGCTGAGCCACTGGAGCGAGAAGTTCGGCGTCACCGAGAAGACCCTCACCCGCCTGTTTCTGCGCGACACCGGCCTGACCTTCCGCGCCTGGCGCCAGCGCTTGCGCCTGCTCGGCGCGCTGACACCGCTGGAGAAAGGTGAACGCGTCACCGACGTCGCGCTGGCCTGCGGTTACGACTCGACATCGGCGTTTATCGCGGCGTTTCGTCAGCAGTTCGGTGAAACGCCGGGGGAGTTCTTTCGTTGATCAGCGATCCGCCAGCTCTTCCAGTAAATCCGCCGACGGCACGAAATACAGGCTACCGGTGACCGCCGTGCTGAAATCCAGCAACTTGTCGTAATTACCCGGCGGCTTGCCGACGAACATGTTTTCCAGCATCTGCTCCATCGGTTCCGGCGAGCGCGCGTAACCGATGAAGAACGTGCCGAACTCCCCTGCTCCAGGACGGCCGAACGGCATGTTGTCCCGGAGGATTTTCACTTCCTCGCCGGCTGCATTGGTGATGGTGGTCAGCGCACTGTGCGAGTTGCTCGGTTTGACCGCGTCGTCCAGTTCGATATCGGACAGTTTCGTGCGACCGATGACGCGCTCCTGCGCTTCAACGCTCAGGCCGTTCCACGCGGTCATGTTGTGCAGGTACTTTTGCACCAGCACATAACTGCCACCGCTAAAGCCCGGATCTTCGTCACCGACGATGGTGAAATTGACCGCTTTGCGTCCGACCGGGTTTTCCGTGCCGTCGACAAAACCGATGATGCTGCGCATGTCGAAATAGCGGAAACCTTGCACTTCGTCGACCACCGTCACCGCATCGCCGAGAACCGCCATGATTTGCGTGGCCAGTTCAAAACACAGATCCATTTGATCGGCGCGAATGTGCAGCAGCAGATCGCCCGGGGTTGCCGGCGCGTGCCGCCCTTCCCCGCCAAATTCGCGAAAACCGTGCAGCGATGCCGGGCGTGGATTACCGAAAAGTCGATCCCAGGCGTTCGAGGAAAAGCCGCAGATACAGGTCAGATTGCCTGTCGGTACGCGCTTGCCCACCGAACGCACTAGCCCGGCGACATCGCCGCACCAGTCTTTGACGGTTTGCGCGGCTTCAGCCCCGTCGTTGAGCGTCGCAACGATGAAAATCGCGCTGCTGGTGATCGGACTGCACACCGCTTGAGGTTCGAGAATGTCGGTATTCATCGCTGAAAACATTGCTCCGTAAAAAGTGCCCGAGCTGTTAACGAGGGCGGATAGTTCGTTTTTAACGAACTGTTGCGCAGAAATAAACGATTTTTCTTTGCCGCAAACTGGTCGCTAGCATGGCCTCGTCTGACCCCAATCCAAGAATAGACAGGGAGCGTGACATGCCAGCCACCAACATCAATATCGGCGAACCATGGATGTGGGGCGCCTTCATCGTCTTCGTACTTGCCATGCTGGCATTGGACCTGTTTGTCTTCGGTGGGCGCAAGGCGCATCGGGTCTCAGTGCGCGAAGCCTTGTCCTGGGTCATCGCCTGGTGCCTGCTGGCACTGAGTTTCGCCGCCCTGCTCTGGTGGTATCTGCACGGCGCGTTCGGCGCCGAGATTGCCCGGGAAAAAACCCTCGAATTCCTCACCGGTTATCTGATCGAGCAATCGCTGTCGATCGACAACATGTTCGTCTTCGTGATGATTTTCAGCTACTTCGCCGTGCCGCCGGAGCTGCAACGGCGGGTGCTGCTGTACGGCGTGCTCGGCGCGATCGTGATGCGCGCGGTGATGATTTTTGCCGGGGTGTGGCTGGTGTCGCAGTTCGAATGGCTGCTGTATGCGTTCGGCGTGTTCCTGATCTTCACCGGGATCAAGATGCTGGTGTTTGCCGACCACCAGCCGGACCTGGACAAGAATCCGCTGCTGCGCTGGGTGCGCGGGCATATGCGCATCACCAGTGGTTTTCACGGCGAACGGTTTTTCATCCTGCAGAACGGCGTGCGCTGGGCCACGCCGATGTTTCTGGTGCTGGTGCTGATCGAGGCCAGTGACTTGATGTTCGCGGTCGACAGCATCCCGGCGATTTTCGCCGTGACGACTGATCCGTTCATTGTGTTCACTTCGAATATCTTCGCGATCATGGGCCTGCGCGCGCTGTACTTCCTGCTGGCGGACATGGCGGACCGCTTTCACTTGCTCAAGTACGGGCTGGCGATTGTGCTGGTGTTTATCGGCGGCAAGATGGTGTTGATGCCGTGGTTGCACATGCCGGTGGAATGGTCGCTGGCGGTGGTGGGTGGGGTGATCCTGAGTTCGGTTCTGCTGAGTCTGGTGATGACTAGAGAATCCGAACGCAGCACGGAATGACACACCACAAAACCTTGCAGGAGTGAGCCTGCTCGCGATAGCGGTCTGTCAAACGACGCGATGTTGACTGATCTGGCGCTATCGCGAGCAGGCTCACTCCTACAGGGGGAGCGGTGTTACTTATCGGACTTGATGTTGGTCCACACGCGGGTGCGTACACGCTCAAGTTTTTGCGGCAACGGCTGCACGACGTAGAGGTTTTTCAGCGCTTCCGGGGTCGGTGTCAGGTTCGGGTTGTCAGTGATTTCCTTGTTGATCAGCGGCATCGAATCCTTGTTCGCATTCGGGTAGCCGAGGAAGTCGCTGATCGGCGCAATCACTTTCGGGTCGAGCAAGGTGTTGAGGAATTCATGCGCCTCGGCGACGTTCTTCGCGCTCTTCGGAATGGCGAAGGTGTCGAACCAGATCGGCGCGCCTTCCTTCGGCAAGCGCCAGTCGACCACCACGCCGTTTTTCGCCTCTTTGGCGCGATTGCCGAACTGGTAGAAGCTGCCGGAATAACCGATGGCCACGCAAATATCGCCGTTGGCGATGTCAGTCATGTATTTGGCCGAGTTGAAGTAAGTCACGTACGGGCGAACCTTGAGCATCAGCTCCTTGGCTTTTTCATAGTCGGCGGGGTTCTGGCTGTTCGGGTCGAGGCCCAGATAATGCAGGGCCAGCGGCAGGATTTCCGTCGGCGAATCAAGCATCGCCACGCCGCAGGATTTGAGCTTTTCCATGTTCTCCGGCTTGAACACCAGATCCCAACTGTCCACCGGCGCGTTGTCGCCCAGTGCCGCTTTGACTTTGGCCGGGTTGAAGCCGATCAGCACGGTGCCGACCATGTAAGGCACGCCGTACTGATTGCCCGGATCGTTCTTGCCCAGCAGTTTCAACAGTTCCGGATCCTGATGACTCCAGTTCGGCAGTTTCGATTTATCCAGTTTCTGAAACACGCCTGCCTTGATCTGCGTTTCAAGGAACTGATTCGACGGCACCACCAGGTCGTAGCCGGAGTTGCCGGTCAGCAGTTTGGCTTCGAGGGATTCGTTGGTGTCGAAGGTGTCCCAAGTCACTTTGATGCCGCTTTTTGCGGCGAAATCCTTGGGCACGGACGGCAGGATGTAATCCGCCCAGTTGTACACGCGCAGTTCGCGTTGCTCAGCCTGGACGGCGCCGGCCAACAGCGACAGCCCACACACAGTGGCACCCAGAATGCGTTTCATCGTGACCATGGTTGTTCCCCAAAAGGCAGCGTGAGTTCGATGGTTTTTATGTTCTGTACACGGCAGCGGCTGTAAAGGTAGCCAAGGGTAAAAAGGGTCGAGCGTCTCGTTGTGGTTTTGATTCTTGCTGACAGCGTAGCTGGAGCACAGTGGGGGATGGGCCAAAAGGGGATCGATGTGGCCAATTTGATTGACCGCCGGGATGCGTAAACAACAATGCCCGGCGAAGGGCCGGGCATTGTGCTGAAGCAGATCAGGTCAGTCGGTGTAACCCAACCTGGCCGCCCTGCTCTGCTGAGTCTGGCCGCGTGTCGCCAGGCAGTAATACAACGGAACGGTCACCACCAGGCCGACCAGCCAGGACAAGTCCGCGCCCTCAACCAGATTGGCGTACGGTCCGACGTACAGCGAGGTGTTGGCGAACGGCAACTGCACGAGGATGCCGATAAAGTACGCAATGATCGCGTGCAGATTGAAGCGCCCGTAAATCCCGCCATCGGCGCGGAAGATCGAGGTAATGTCGTAGCAGCCGCGCTTGATCAGATAGAAGTCGATCAGGTTGATCGACGCCCACGGCACCAGCACCAGCAGCAGCGCCAGAATCAAACCGATGAACTCGGAAATGAAATCCGCCGACGCGCCCAGCGCAACCACGCAGCAACCCGCGAGCACCACGCTCGACAACACGACGCGCACCTTGATGCTCGGCGTCCATTGGCTGGCGAAAGTCTGGATCGAGGTGATGATCGACAGCACAGCGCCATACAGATTCAGCGCGTTGTGGCTGATGATATTGAGCAGAAACAGCACCATCAGAATCGGCCCGAGCCAACCCGTCGACTGCTTGACCGCGACCATCGCTTCAGTGCCTTCCGGGGTCGCCAGCACGGCCACCGCGCCGAAGCTGAACGACAGAATCGTGCCCAGCGTCGCGCCCAGATAAGTCGCCCAGAACGGTTTGGCAATGCCAATATCCGCCGGCAAGTAACGCGAATAGTCGGACACATACGGCGAGAAACTGATCTGCCAGATGATCCCCAGCGACACCGTCGCCAGACACCCCGACAGGTTAAAACTGCCGCGAGTGAGAAAGTCCGCCGGTAAGTCATGGGCGAAGATATAGATGAAACCGGCGAGCAACGCGCTGCCCATCACCCAGGTGCCAATGCGGTTCAGCGTGTGAATGAAGTTGTAGCCGATCACCCCGATCGCCGTGGCCGCCAGTGCGCCGATCAGAATGCTCAGCGGCGCCGGCACCGACGGCGCAATGCCGACGATGGATTTGCCGGCGAGCACGATGTTGGAAATAAAGAAACCGATGTAGATCAGCGCGGCGAAGAACACGATCAACAGCGCGCCATAACGGCCGAACTGGCCGCGACTCTGGACCATCTGCGGAATGCCCATGCGCGGGCCTTGCGCCGACGCCAGCGCAATCACCACGCCGCCAATCATGTGTCCCAGCGCAATCGCCAGCAGCCCCCAAAGCAAATCGAGGTGGAACACCTGAACCACCATGGCGCCGGTGACGATGGGCAGTGGCGCAATGTTGGTGCTGAACCAAAGGGTGAATAGGTCGCGGGCCTTCCCGTGGCGTTCCGCGAGTGGGACGTAGTCGACCGTATGGTTCTCGATCAACGGATCTTGCCGGGACATCTGGGACATATGCATGAACTCGAGTTTGTCTGTTCTTATCGTTGTATGAAGCCAAACCGGGAGGACTCTATGGTCGCCCCTCAGATGCTGACCATATTATGGTATTCCAAACAATTCACAAGACTGATCCGCAGTTTGCGGCGCTATCTGATATGCCATGCTCGCTGAATCCTTGGTCTGCAGACCAGCCGAAAGCCCCATAAATGCTGAGTTTCCGACGAACGCGGCACGTTTATCGGTTCAGCTTAAAAGCCCTTGCAAAGATTGAATACTGGTATACCATCAGACCAACAAACACATAAAAACAGCAGCACCACACCCGAGGACCGACCAATGATCGATGCCGCCATCTACAAACAAGTCATGGGCTCGTTCCCGTCCGGCGTAACCGTTATTACCACCCTGGACGATGACGGTCAGATTGTCGGCCTGACTGCCAGTGCGTTCAGCTCGCTGTCGATGGACCCGGCGCTGGTGCTGTTCTGCCCCAACTACAGCTCTGATTCCTACCCGGTACTGATCAAGAACAAGCGTTTTGCCATCCACGTTCTGTCCGGCGGCCAGCAAAGCGAAGCCTACGCCTTTGCCCGCAAAGGCAAGGACAAGGCCCAAGGCATCGAATGGACCTTGAGCGAACTGGGCAACCCGATCCTCGCCAACGCGACGGCTATCATCGAATGTGAACTGTGGCGCGAATACGAAGGCGGCGACCACGCCATCATGGTCGGCGCGGTGAAGAATCTGATCGTCCCCGAGCAAATTAGCGGGCCGCTGGTGTACTGCCACGGCAAGATGGGCGCCCTGCCCGTCCTGGCCTGATCGTCAGCCCCGCACAATTCAACTGTAGGAGTGAGCCTGCTCGCGATAGCGATTTATCCGATGTCGATATGTTTTCTGACACACCGCCATCGCGAGCAGGCTCACTCCTACAAGTTTTGTAGCCTCAACAACAAAAAATCCGAGGAAGCGTCATGAAATTTTCCCTGTTCATCCACATGGAACGCTGGGACGAAAGCGTCAGCCACCGCCAACTGTTCGAAGACCTCACCGAACTGACCCTGATGGCCGAGGCCGGCGGTTTCAGCACCGTGTGGATCGGCGAACACCACGCGATGGAATACACCATCTCGCCAAGCCCGATGCCACTGCTCGCCTACCTCGCCGCCAAGACCACCACCATCCACCTCGGCGCCGGCACCATCATCGCGCCGTTCTGGCACCCGCTGCGGGTAGCCGGTGAATGCGCGTTGCTCGACGTGATCAGCAACGGTCGCATGGAAGTCGGCCTGGCCCGTGGCGCCTATCAGGTTGAATTTGATCGTATGGCCGGCGGCATGCCTGCCTCCAGCGGCGGCCAGGCATTGCGCGAAATGGTCCCGGTGGTCCGCGCCTTGTGGCAAGGCGACTACGCCCACGACGGTGACATCTGGAAATTCCCCACCTCGACCAGCGTACCGAAGCCGATCCAGAAGCCGAATCCGCCGATGTGGATCGCCGCCCGCGACCCGGATTCGCACAACTTCGCCGTGGCCAACGGCTGCAACGTGATGGTCACGCCGCTGATGAAGGGCGACGAAGAGGTCCTCGACCTGAAGAACAAGTTCCAGACCGCACTGGACAACAATCCAGACGTGCCGCGTCCGCAACTGATGGTGCTGCGCCACACCCACGTGCACACCGCTGATAATCCGGACGGCTGGAAAGTCGGCGCGAAAGCGATCTCGCGTTTCTACCGCACCTTCGATGCGTGGTTCGGCAACAAGCAAACCCCGGTCAATGGCTTCCTCGCGCCAAGCCCGGAAGAGAAGTTTGCCGGGCGTCCGGAATTTGAGCTGGAGAGCCTGCACAAGACGGCGATGATTGGTACGCCCGAAGAGATCATTCCGCGGATCAAGTACTACCAGGAACTGGGCGTGGATGAGTTCAGTTTCTGGTGTGACAACAGCTTGCCGCATGAAGAGAAGAAGAAATCGCTGGAGCTGTTTATCAAGCATGTGGTGCCGGCGTTTCGCTAAGTAACCTGGCATCGGAAAGACTTGAAACACGTCATCTGTGGCGAGGGGGCAAGCTCCCTCGCCACACTGAATCAGTGTTCTACGCCAAGCCGCGTCGCCACATCTGCGGGGCCAAGCGTTCGGCCATCGGCAGACTGCAATTCCAGCTTGCGAATGGGCTGGCGGTCCCTTGCATCGACCATCACCGAACCTGGCTCACCCGGCCCATACATGAACTCTCCCCCCCACTGCGATAGCGCAACGATCACGGTCTGCAAGGCTTTGCCGCGCTCTGTCAGCACGTATTCCTTATAGGCACCGCCATCAGCAGCCGGCGCGGTTTGCAGGATGCCCTGCTCCACCAGCCCCTTTAAGCGCGCACTGAGCATGTTTTTCGCGATATCCAGACTCTTCTGAAAATCATTGAAACGGCGAATTCCGTCCAGCGCATCGCGGATGATCAGTAGTGACCACCAGTCGCCGATCAGGTCCAGCGTGCGGGCAACGGGGCAAGCGTTGCCCTGCAAACTTTTGCGTTTCACTTAGACGTACTCCCTCGTATCAGTGGCCGACCGTGCGGCTTTGGGTTGCATCATACAACTCTGGAGCGGCTCCATGGCCGAACCGGCGCAAAACCAGCACCTGCATACAAGTAGCCGGCGCGCTTTGAGCTGATAGTGAATGCCGCCATTTCGGCACTGAACCCCGAAGCAGGAGTTTCCATGAGCACCTTCACCACGCAAGACGGTACCGAGATTTACTACAAGGATTGGGGCAGCGGCAAACCCGTACTGTTCAGCCACGGCTGGCCGCTGGATGCCGACATGTGGGAATACCAGATGGAATACCTGAGCAGCCGTGGCTTTCGCACCATTGCGTTCGATCGCCGTGGTTTCGGCCGTTCCGATCAGCCGTGGACCGGTTATGACTACGACACCTTCGCCGATGACATCGCGCAATTGATCAATCATCTGGACCTGCGCGACGTGACCCTGGTCGGCTTCTCCATGGGCGGCGGCGACGTCAGCCGCTACATCGCCCGGCATGGCAGTGAGCGGGTTGCCGGTCTGGTGTTGTTGGGCGCGGTGACGCCACTGTTCGGCAAGAAAGCCGACTTTCCACAGGGCGTCGACACCTCGGTGTTCGATGGCATCAAGGCCGGCCTGCTGCAGGATCGCGCGCAGTTCATCGCCGATTTCGCTGCGCCGTTCTATGGCACCAACCAAGGCCAGAAAGTCTCTGCCGGCGTGCTCACGCAAACCCTGAATGTCGCCCTGCTGGCGTCGCTCAAAGGCACGGTGGATTGCGTTACCGCATTCTCGGAAACCGACTTCCGCCCGGACATGGCGAAAATCGATGTGCCGACGCTGGTGATCCATGGCGACGGCGATCAGATCGTGCCGTTCGAAACCACCGGCAAACAGGCTGCCGCACAAATCAAAGGCGCCGAGTTGAAGGTCTACGCAGGGGCGCCACATGGCTTTGCGGTGACCCATGCGCAGGCGTTGAATGAGGATTTGCTAGCGTTTCTCAAACGCTGAATATTCGCCATTAAAAAAGTCCGTCGGCATCGGCTTGACGGACTTTTTTGTTACCCTCGTCAAATGACCCCTTCCGACCTCAACGCAATGGACGAAGACATCTCTGTGCAAGCCGCCGATTGGTGCATGCGTCTGCACGATGACGATTGTCTGCCGGCTGTCCGCCAGGATTTCCAGCGCTGGATAGAGGTCGACCCGCGCCACGCTTTCGAGTACGCCAAAATGCTCGAGATCTGGGATCTCAGCGGTCAATTGCCGGATGAACCCGAGACGGCGAAAAAACTCCTCACCGCTCATGGGGTAGCGCCTGAGCGCAAGCGTGAAATCTAGCCGCCAGGTTTTGCCCTTCCCTTCCCGCGGCCAGAGCTGCAGCCCGCATTGTTAAAGGCTTTCGCCGCTCTGCATCAGAATTTTATCTTCACATCCCAGCTTAATAATATTTTACCGATATCCCCCCTCTCCCTAGTCTGACCTCAAGCCAAACGGACAAGCCAACAGCGGCCCGAATCCCACTGCCTTGCTAGGAAGGATGTAGAGATGACCCCTGAAATAATAAAAACAGACACGCTGATCGTGGGTGCCGGCCAAGCGGGCGTGGCCATGAGCGAGCACCTGAGCAAACTCGGTGTGCCGCACCTGGTGCTGGAGCGCAATCGCATTGCCGAACGCTGGCGCACCGGGCGCTGGGACTCGCTGGTTGCCAACGGCCCGGCGTGGCACGACCGCTTCCCTGGCCTGGAATTCGATGACGTCGATCCCGACGGATTTGCCCCGAAAGAACGTGTGGCGGATTACTTCGAAGCCTATGCGAAGAAATTCAATGCGCCGATCCGCACCGGCGTTGAGGTGAAAAGCGTGGTGCGCAATGTCGGTCGCCCGGGTTTCACCGTCGAGACATCCGAAGGTGTGATCGAAGCCAACCGCGTGGTCGCCGCGACTGGCCCGTTCCAGAAACCGGTGATCCCGGCGATTGCTCCGCAAGACCAACGTCTGTTGCAGATCCATTCCGCTGATTATCGCAACCCGCAGCAACTGCCGGCAGGCGCAGTGCTGGTAGTCGGCGCTGGTTCTTCCGGGGTGCAGATCGCCGATGAACTGCAACGTTCCGGCAAGCAGGTTTACCTGTCGGTCGGCGCCCATGACCGCCCGCCTCGCGCTTATCGCAACCGGGATTTCTGCTGGTGGCTGGGCGTGCTCGGCGAATGGGATCAGGCGGCGATGAAACCGGGGCGCGAGCACGTGACCATCGCCGTCAGCGGCGCCCATGGCGGTCGCACCATCGATTTCCGTGGTCTGGCCCATCGCGGCATGACCCTGGTCGGCGTCACCGAATCATTCAATAACGGTGTGGTGACTTTCAAGCAGGATCTGCTCGGCAACCTCACTCGCGGCGACGAAAATTATCTGGCGTTGCTGGATGCCGCCGATGCCTACATCGAGCGCAACGGCCTCGACCTGCCGGAAGAACCGGAGGCGCGCGAAACCTATCCGGACCCTGAGTGCGTGAAGAATCCGCTGGCCGATCTGGATCTGGCCAAGGCTGGCGTCACCTCGATTATCTGGGCCACCGGGTTTGCCGTGGATTACTCCTGGCTGCAAGTGAAAGCATTCGATGACAAGGGCAAACCGGTGCATCAGCGCGGCGTGTCGAGCGAGCCGGGGGTGTATTTCCTCGGGCTGCCGTGGCAGTCACGCCGGGGGTCGTCGTTCATCTGGGGTGTGTGGCACGACGCCAAGCATGTTGCCGATCACATCGCCACCCAGCGCAAGTATCTGGACTACCGCGATGCCGAGCAGCGTGAAGCCGCACTGCATTCGAGCAGCCACAACAAAGCCGCCGATACCGTCGACGCTTGATTGCCTTTTTTCGCTCCGGCGCCGATTGCGCCGGGCCAACCTTCTTCAGGAGCCTTTCATGAGCCAGCCCACCCACACTCGCATCCGCATGTTCAACACCAAAGACACCTACCCCAACCAGACGCTGGACAACGATCTGTGCCAAGCCGTGCGCGCCGGCAACACCGTGTATGTGCGCGGTCAGGTCGGCACGGATTTCGACGGCAATCTGGTCGGTCTCGGCGACCCGCGCGCGCAGGCTGAACAAGCGATGCGCAACGTCAAGCAACTGCTGGAAGAAGCCGGCAGCGACATGAGCCACATCGTCAAAACCACCACTTACTTGATCGACCCGCGTTATCGCGAGGCGGTGTATGGCGAAGTCGGCAAATGGCTCAAGGGTGTATTCCCGATTTCCACCGGGTTGGTGGTGTCGGCACTGGGGCAGCCGCAGTGGCTGATGGAGATTGATGTGATTGCGGTGATTCCTGAGTAAGGCATCACACGGCGTTATGGCCATCGCTGGCAAGCCAGCTCCCACAGGTATCGGGTTGATCACAACATCTGGGCTTAACTCAAAACCCTGTGGGAGGAGCTGGCTTGCCAGCGATGAGGCCCTCAAGGACAACATCTTCCTAGAAAGGAATAAGCAGATGACCTTTTCAATCACAGCCCGCTGCGCCGAAACCGGCCAGTTCGGTGTCGCCATCAGCTCCTCCAGCATCGCCGTCGGCGCCCGCTGTCCGTGGCTGCTGCCGGGGGTCGGCGCGGTGTCGAGCCAGAACATCACCCTGCCGTCCCTCGGCCCGGAAGTCCTTGCGCTGATGGAGCAAGGTTTGACGCCGGACGATGCGCTGGACAAAGTCCTCACCCGCAACGGCTACAGCCAGTACCGCCAGATCACCGCGATCAACCACCTTGGCCAGACCGCGCATTTCAGCGGTGCGCAAACCCTCGGCGTGCACAACGCCGTGACCGGCGAACAGTGCGTCGCCGCCGGCAACATGCTCGCCGGGCGTTCGGTCATCGAAGCGATGGTCAGCGCCTTCGAGGATGGCGAAGGTCAACTGGCTGATCGCCTGCTCAAAGCCCTGCACGCCGCACAAGCGCTCGGCGGTGAAGCCGGCCCGGTGCATTCGGCCGCCGTTGTGGTGGTCGGCGAGCAGACCTGGCCGATCGTCAACCTGCGCGTGGATTGGGCCGATGAAGACCCGATCGGCCAGCTGCAAAAACTCTGGAACGCTTACGAGCCGCAGCTTCAGGACTACATCGACCGCGCCCTCGATCCGGCCAAGGCACCGGGTTATGGCGTGGCCGGGGATGATCGATGAACAGTGTCGAGTTGCTCAAGGCGCTGGTGGCGTTCGACACCACCAGCCGAGAATCCAACTTGCAGCTGATCGAATTCGTCCGCGATTACCTCGAAGGTTTCGACGTCCCGTGTGCGCTGATTTACAACGACGAGCGCAGCAAAGCCAACCTGTTCGCCACGATCGGCCCGGTGGATCAACCGGGCATCGTGCTGTCCGGGCACACCGATGTGGTGCCGGTCGATGGCCAGCCGTGGACGCTGCCGCCGTTCGAACTGACCGAACGCGACGGCAAGGTGTTTGGGCGCGGTACCGCAGACATGAAGGGTTATATCGCCTGCGTGCTGGCCTTGGTGCCGTTGCTGGTTAAAACGCCGCTGCGCCTGCCGGTGCACATTGCCCTGTCTTACGACGAAGAGGTTGGCTGCCTCGGCGTGCGCTCGTTGCTCAAGGTCTTGCAGCAACGCCCGATCAAGCCATTGCTGTGCATCATCGGCGAACCGACCGAACTGAAACCGGTGCTTGGCCACAAAGGCAAACTGGCAATGCGCTGCGATGTGCACGGCCATCCGTGCCATTCGGCGTACGCGCCGCTCGGCGTCAATGCGATTGAATACGCCGCCGAACTGATCGCTGAGCTGGGTCGTCTCGGTCAGCAACTGAAAGCGCCGGAGCATCACGATGCGCGCTTCGACCCGCCCTACAGCACGGTGCAAACCGGGGTGATCAGCGGCGGCAAGGCCTTGAACATCGTGCCCGCCGATTGCCGTTTCGATTTCGAAATCCGCGCCCTGCCCTCGCAGGATCCGGCGCTCGTTGCCGAAGCGCTGCAAACCTATGCTGAACGCGAAGTGCTGCCGCGTATGCGCGCGGTCAGTGCGCAGAGTGATATCCGCTTCAGCGCCTTGTCGGCGTATCCGGGATTGGCCACCGATGCACAAAGTCAGGCCGCCGAGCTGATTTCAGTGTTCTGCGGTTCAAAGGATTTCGGCACTGTAGCGTTTGGTACCGAAGGCGGACTGTTTGATGCCGTAGGGATTCCCACGGTGGTCTGCGGCCCCGGCAGCATGGATCAGGGCCACAAACCCGACGAGTTTGTCAGCCTCGAACAGTTGCAGGCGTGCGATGCCATGCTGCAACGGATGTTGTCTTTCATCAGCCTCTGACCAGCGGCTCGACGGCACTCACGAGTGCAGTCGGGCCAACTCTTCGCGGCAATGATCGACAAACAACTGCACCGGTTTGGTCAGTTGCACCCGCCGCAACCAGGCCGCCGACAAGCCCGACCCGGTGACGTTTTCCGCCAGCGGCACACAGACGACTTGCTGGCCGTCGTAGGTGTAGTCGCTGAACGGTTTGGTCACCAGAATCGAGAAGCCGAAACCGTTGCCGACCATGCCGCGCACCATCTCGATCGATGGCGAGCTGAAGACGATGTTCGGCGTCAGCCCGCGCTCTTCGAAGATGCTCACGAAATAGGTGCGGCTCGGCACCACGTCGAGCAGAATCATCGGTTCCAGCACCAGATCATGCAGCGAGACTTTCGCCTGTTGCGCAAAGCGATGGCTGGCCGGCAGCAACGCATAAGGCTGCTGCGGCGGCATCAGCGGCGTGGTTTCAATGGTGCTGTCCAGATCGTGCTCGAACATCATCGCGACGTCGATGCTGCCAGCGGTCAGAGCCTGCACCAGCTCTTGTTGCTCGCCATCACGAATGCGGATTTCCACGCCCGGCCAGCGCGCCTTGAACCCGGCGATCAGGCGCGGCAGGTACAGCGGCGCGACGGTTTCGAAACAGCCGATATCGATCTGCCCCGCGACCACATCATTGTCGGCCAGGGCGTTCTGCTCAAACTCATGGGCCACCCGCAGCAACTCCAGCGCCTTGCGATAGAACCGCGAACCGCTGGGCGTCAGAGAGACCCCTTGGGCGTGATGGCGAATGAACAACTGCACGCCGAAACTTTCTTCCAGATGCTTGATGGCCGTGGAGACCGAGGGTTGCGCGATGTAGAGCTTGCGCGAGGCTTCGGCGACGCTGCCGCAATCAGCCGTGGTGACGAAATATTTGAGCTGGCGCAGGTTGTAGGCGGCCATGTGAGTCTCCCAAAGAGCGCGGGTGTTCGCCCTGTTTCCCTGGCGCACGATCAAGCTTGAACATACCGGACGCCGGCGCCAGCCGAAGCATATTTTTTTTAAGGTCTGAAGCAACAAACTTACTAATTTATCTATGCCGATGCTTTGCACATGATCACTTCAACAAGAAATGCGCCGCCCGTGCCGGCGCTTGCCGAAGTACGTCCACGTACTCATCCTTGCCTTGGAGTTCGTCATGGCTACCCCTGCAGCATCCTCCGCTCCGCTGATTGAAAAACACACGATAGGCTACGTGCCCCCCGAAGATCGCCACGGAAAGGTCAGGGATCTGTTCACGCTCTGGTTCGGCGGCAACATCGCACCGTTGCCCATCGTTACCGGTGCACTGGGCGTGCAGTTGTTTCACTTGAATCTGCTCTGGGGCATCGTCGCGATTCTCGTCGGCCATCTGGTCGGCGGCGTGCTGATGGCGCTGCACTCGGCGCAAGGCCCGCAGATGGGCATCCCGCAGATGATCCAGAGCCGCGCGCAGTTCGGCTCCCTCGGCGCATTGCTGGTGGTGTTGATTGCCGGCGTCATGTACATCGGCTTTTTCGCCTCCAACATCGTGCTGGCCGGCAAGTCGTTACACGGCGTAGTCGACAGCGTTCCGGTGCCGGTCGGCATCGTCATTGGCGCAGTCGGTTCGGGGATCATCGGCATCATCGGGTACCGTTTTATCCACGTGCTCAATCGCATCGGCACCTGGGTGCTGGGGATCGGCATCGTCGTCGGTTTCGGCTACATCTTCACCCACATTCAAACTGACGACTTCCTCACCCGGGGCAGCTTCAACCTCTCCGGTTGGCTCGCCACTGTGTCGCTGGCCGCGTTGTGGCAGATCGCGTTTGCCCCTTACGTGTCCGACTATTCGCGTTACTTGCCGGCGGACGTAAAAGTCTCGTCGACATTCTGGACCACCTATCTGGGTTCAGCGCTGGGTTCGAGTCTGGCGTTCATCTTCGGTGCCGTCGCCGTGCTGGCAACCCCGGTGGGCATGGACACCATGGACGCGGTCAAACTCGCCACCGGTTCCATCGGCCCGCTGATGCTGGTGCTGTTCCTGCTCAGCGTGATCAGCCACAACGCCCTCAACCTGTACGGCGCGGTGCTGTCACTGATTACCTTGGTGCAGACCTTCGCCTACCGCTGGATCCCCACCGCCAAGAGCCGCGCAGTGATCTCGATTATCGTGCTGCTGGCCTGCTGCTTTGCCGCTGTCGGTGCATCGAAAGATTTCATCGGCCACTTCGTCGACATGGTGCTGGTGTTGCTGGTAGTGCTGGTGCCGTGGACGGCGATCAACCTGATCGACTTCTACGCCATCCACAAAGGCCAGTACGACATCCAGTCGATCTTCCAGGTCGACGGCGGCATCTACGGGCGCTACAACCCGCAGGCGTTGCTGGCTTACGCGATCGGCATCGCCGTGCAAATTCCGTTCATGAACACGCCGCTGTACGTCGGCCCGGTGTCGGCGCACATCAACGGTGCGGATCTGTCCTGGCTGGTGGGACTGCTGGTGACCTCGCCGCTGTATTTCTGGCTGGCCAACCGCGACACCTCTTATCGTCGGCGAATGATGGGCGGGAAACTGGCGAGCAGTCTGTGAGATTGATGCGCTGAAAAAGAAGGCCCGCACTGTGCGGGCCTTCTCCGTTACGCTGTGGTATTTCTGTAGGTCTGACGACAATTGGGTAAGGGACATCCAATGCTGCGAATACTCGGTAAAGCCTCATCGATCAACGTGCGCAAAGTGCTGTGGACTTGCGCTGAATTGCACATTCCTTTCGAGCGCGAAGACTGGGGGTCGGGCTTCAAATCGACCAACGATTCGGCGTTTCTCGCGCTCAATCCCTGCGCCATGGTGCCGGTGATTCAGGACGGTGATTTCACGCTGTGGGAATCGAACACGATCATTCGTTATCTGGCCGCACGGTATGACGGTTCGCACCTCTATCCAACTGACGCGCAAACCCGGGCGCGGATCGATCAGTGGATCGACTGGCAGGCGTCGGAGCTGAATCGCTCGTGGTCGTACGCCTTCATGTCGCTGGTGCGCCAGTCGCCCGATTATCAGGACAATGCCGCGCTGGCGAACGGCATTGAGCAATGGTCGAAGACCATGGCCATCCTCGACCGGCAACTGGAAAAGACCGGCGCCTACGTCAGCGGCGAACAGTTTTCCCTGGCGGACATTCCCATCGGACTGTCGGTGAACCGCTGGTTCGAAACCCCACTGGTTCACCCGGATTTTGCCGCGGTGAAAGCCTATTACGAGCGCTTGAGCCTGCGTCCCGGCTACGTGCTGCACGGTCGCAACGGCACGCCGTGATCGAGGTTATTTGCTTTTGAACGCCTCACGCCGCGCCTGCCGTTCGGCGGCGTAGGCGGCTTGTGGCTGGCTGATCAGATCCTCCCGACGCAACGGTTCGCCGCAGTGCTCGCACAGCGGCCCGAGGCCGGCGTTGTGGTTGCAGCTTTTGTGGGTCATGTTCACCGCCAGCCCCTCTTCCGGTGTTTTGCACCAGGTTTCTCCCCACGCCCGCAACGCAATGATCACCGGATAGAACGCCTCGCCCTTCGCGGTGAGGTGGTACTCGTAGCGTTTCGGTCGCTCGTTGTACAAGCGGCGCTCGACCAGCCCATCCGCTTCCAGACATTTCAGACGCGCGGCGACCATTTGCGGCGTACCGCCGGTCTGCGCCTGAATCTCGTCATAGCGATGATTGGCCATGAACAACTCGCGCAAAACCAGCACCGTCCAGCGGTCGCCGACGATCGTTTCGGCCCGGGAAATCGGGCACAGCGTGTCGGGAAGACTATCGTTTACTGCCATTAGGGCTTGCCTCTTTTACAGTTACTATGATTATCATATCTACAGGATGCCGGGACAAGCCCTGTGCACCGATAATCCCATTGCCGGAGCAAGCCGCCATGTCGAATACCGCCTACCCGCTGGACAGAACCGCCTATCTGCTGGTCGATCCATACAACGATTTTCTGTCGGACGGCGGCAAGATTTTCCCTTTGATCAAACCGATGGCTGAACAGAACGGCCTGCTCGACAACCTGCGCAAACTCGACCGCACGGTGCGCGAGCTGAACATTCCGGTGGTCATCGTACCCCATCACCGCTGGGAAAAAGGCGACTACGAAAACTGGGATCACCCGACTCCCACGCAATGCAAAATCATGCACATGCATCATTTTGCTCGGGGCGAATGGGGCGGTGAATGGCACCCGGATTTTGCGCCGAAGGACGGCGATATCGTGGTTCAGGAGCACTGGGGTTCCAGCGGTTTTGCCAACACCGACCTGGATTTTCGCCTGAAGCAGCAAGGTGTCACCCACGTGATCATCGTCGGCTTGCTGGCCAACACCTGCATCGAAGCCACCGCGCGCTATGCCTCGGAACTGGGCTACCACGTCACCCTGGTCCGCGATGCAACGGCGGCCTTCAAAGCGGAAATGATGCATGCCGCCCACGAACTCAACGGCCCGACATTCGCGCACGTGATTGCCAGCACGGACGAACTGATTGCTCGACTCAAAGCCCAGGGTGAAGCGCAATGAATCTGACCGGCCACTTGCTGATCGGCGCGGCGGATGTCGCCGCCACCGAAGGCACGATGAAAGCCCTGAATCCGGCCACTGAACATTTGATCGAACCGGACTTCGCTTTCGGCGGTGCGGCACAGGTTGATCAGGCAGCGACACTTGCCGACGTGGCATTCGACCGCTACAGCCACACCTCGCTGGCCGAGCGCGCGGCGTTCCTCGAGAGCATCGCTGACAACCTCGACGCAGTACGCAGCGAACTGGCGGCACGCGCGGCACTGGAAACCGGACTGCCCGAAGCTCAGCTTGAGGGCGAAGCGTTGCGAGCCGCGACCCAGTTCCGCCAGTTCGCCGATGTGGTGCGCCGGGGCCGCTTTCTGCAATTGGCCATCGACCCGGCGCAACCCGAACGTCAGCCGCGCCCACGGATGGATCATCGCCTGCAAAAAATCGCCATCGGCCCGGTGGCGATTTTCGGCGCGAGCAACTTCCCGATTGCCTATTCGGTGGCGGGCGGCGATACCGCGTCGGCACTGGCGGCCGGGGCAACGGTGATTCTCAAGGCACACAACGCGCATCCCGGTGCCTCGGAAATCCAGGCCCGCGCCATTCGTAAAGCCGTGCAGGCGCATGGCTTGCCCGAAGGTGTTTTCTCGATGGTGCGCGGTGGCGGCAATGCCATTGGCCAAGCGCTGGTCGATCATCCGCTGATCAAAGCCGTGACCTTCACTGGCTCCGAACCGGGTGGCATGGCGCTCTATCGCCGCGCGCAATTGCGTCCCGAGCCGATCCCGGTGTTCACCGAGATGACCAGCGTCAACCCGACCTTCATCCTGCCCGAGGCACTGGCAGCTCGCGGCGCCGAGATCGGTGATGGCTTTATCGAACGCATGCTGGTCAACGTCGGCCAGGCCTGTTTGTGTCCGTCGATCCTGATCGCCATCCGCGGTGCGGGGTTTGATCAGCTGCGCAACGCCATGCGCAAACGGGTCAGCGAGGCACCGGCAAGGACAATGCTGACGCCGGGCATTCATGGCGCCTACGTCGAGGGGCTGATGGCCATGGAACGTGCCGGCGCGCAGCTGATCGCGGCAGGCACACCGGCCGAAGCCACGCTCGCCGGACGTGCTGCGTTGCTGGAAGTCGAGGGACACCAATTGCTCGGCGAACCAGAGTTGGCCCTCGAAGTGTTTGGTCCGTCGGCGCTATTGGTTGCTGTCAACGATGAGGCCGAGCTGCTGGCCGTCGCCCGTTCGTTCAAGGGTCAGCTCAGCGCGGCGATTCACCTTGAAACTATCGATCTGGAAGTGGCGCGGCGCCTGCTGCCGACTCTCGAACGGCGCACCGGACGCATCGTAGTCAACGCCTTCGCCCACCCACAGGAGGTGACCTTCGCCACCGTACACGGCGGGCCGTTTCCGGCTACATCGGACAGCCGCTTCACGTCGGTCGGCATGACCTCGATCGAGCGCTTCTTGCGGCCCGTGGCGTATCAGGGGTTTCCCGATGAGTTGTTGCCAGAGGTGTTGCGCGAAGGGAATCCGCTGAATCTGCCGCGCAGCGTCGACGGGCAATAACGGCGATCCGGTGCGCGGCAGCTGCGATCAAGCATCTGCACGCACCACCCCGCGCTCTTCCAGCAAGCGCACAAACATGCTCAAACTGCGCGACACCGTGCCCCGCCGCCACACCAGCCAGGTGGTCAGATAACGAAAGTCCGCCGCCAATGGCCAGACGCTGACGGTCGCACTGCCGGGCATGCTCTGGAGCATTTTGCGCGGCATCAAGGCCAGCCCGGCACCCGCACTGACACAGGCGAGCATGCCGTGGTACGACTCCATTTCGAAGATCTTGCCCGGGACCGCCGCGTCGGTGCTGAACCATTTTTCAAAGTGGTGACGGTAGGAGCAGTTGGAGCGGAAGGCATAAATGTTCTCGCCGTTTACGTCCGCTGCGCGCTCGACGGGGGCGTGATTGATCGGGGCGATGATGACCATTTCTTCCTCGAACGCCGGCACGCCTTCCAGCGTCGGATGCAGCACCGGGCCGTCGACAAAGGCTGCGGCCAGGCGCCCGGAGAGCACGCCGTCGATCATTGTGCCGGACGGCCCAGTGGACAGGTCGAGATCGACTTTCGGGTGCAACTGGTTGTACGCCGCCAGCAATTCGGGAATGCGCACCGCCGCCGTACTTTCCAGCGAACCCAAGGGAAAAGCGCCCTGCGGTTCCTCCCCCGCCACCGTCGCCCGCGCCTCTTGCACTAAGTCGAGAATGCGCCGTGCATATTCGAGAAAACTCCACCCTGCCGGCGACAGGCGCAAACGGCTTTTCTCGCGAATAAACAGATCAACACCCAGATCCTGCTCAAGCTGTTTGATCCGCGTGGTCAGGTTCGACGGCACGCGATGGATCTGCGCGGCGGCGGCACTGATGCTGCCGTGTTCGGCAACGGCTTTGAAGATTTCCAGCTGCACCAGATCCATAGTCATTCTCCATTCGTGAAAGAAACGATCTTTATTATTCAGTTTCCAGAAAACAAACACCACCCTACTCTAGGCTCATCCGACGAACCTGCAGGACGAAGCCATGAGCCAGATTTCCAGCCAGACCCACGCCATCTCGATCAACCCCGCCACCGGCGAGCAGATCGGCCACTACGCGTTTGAATCCGCCGCCGCCCTCGACGCCGCGCTGACCCGCGCAGCTTTCGGCTTCGGCAAATGGAAGCGCAAGCCGTTGCAGGATCGCTCGCGCTTGTTGACCGCGCTGGCCGCTGCGCTGCGTGAAACCAGCGATGCCATGGCGACGATGATCAGTCAGGAAATGGGCAAGCCCATTGCTCAGGCCCGTGGCGAAATCGAAAAATGCGCCAAGCTCTGCGAGTGGTACGCCGAGAATGGCCAGGCGATGCTCGACGCTGAGCCGACCCAGGTTGAAGGCGGCAAGGCGCGCATCGAGTACCGTCCGCTCGGCCCGATCCTCGCGGTCATGCCGTGGAACTTCCCGATCTGGCAAGTGCTGCGCGGTGCCGTTCCGGCGTTGATCGCCGGCAACACTTACGTGCTCAAACATGCGCCGAACGTGATGGGCAGCGCCTATCTGTTGCGCGATGCCTTCACCCGCGCCGGTTTCGCCGAAGGTGTTTTTGAGGTGATCAACGTCACTCCGGAAGGCGTTTCCACGGCCATCGCTGACCCGCGCATTGCCGCCGTGACCCTGACCGGCAGCGTACGTGCCGGCATGGCCATCGGCGCTCAGGCCGGTGCCGCATTGAAAAAATGCGTGCTGGAACTCGGCGGCTCCGATCCGTTTATCGTGCTCAACGACGCCGATCTGGATGAAGCAGTGCAAGCCGCTGTGATCGGTCGCTACCAGAACTCCGGCCAGGTTTGCGCCGCCGCAAAACGCCTGATCATCGAAGAAGGTGTGGTCGAGGAATTTACCCGCAAGTTCGTCGAGGCTACGCGAAAGTTGAAGGTCGGCGATCCATTGTCCGCTGAGACCTACATCGGCCCGATGGCGCGTTTCGATCTGCGTGATGAACTCGACCAGCAAGTGCGCGACACCCTGGAAGAAGGCGCGACGCTGTTGCTCGGCGGCGGCAAGTCCGAAGGTCCAGGCAACTACTACGAGCCGACCGTGCTGGCCGATGTCACCGACCGCATGACCTCGTTCAAACAGGAACTGTTCGGCCCGGTCGCTTCGATCATCACCGCCCGCGATTGCGCGCATGCTGTGGCCCTGGCCAATGACAGCGAGTTCGGCCTGACCGCAACCATTTACACCGCCAACGTGGCACTGGCGCAGCAACTGACCAGCGAACTGGACACCGGCGGCGTGTTCATCAACGGCTACTCCGCCAGCGATCCACGGGTGACCTTTGGCGGCGTGAAGAAGAGTGGCTTCGGTCGTGAGCTGTCGCACTTCGGCGTGCGCGAATTCTGCAACGCGCAGACCGTGTGGCTGGATCGCAAATAACCCAGACACCGGAAAACCCTGTGGGAGCGAGCCTGCTCGCGATAGCGGTGCATCAAGCGATGAAGATGCTGAATGCACCGGCCCCATCGCTGGCAAGCCAGCTCCCACAATGACTGCGGTGTAACCACTGATGCTGCAGACACCCTGGAACCCTGTGGAAGCTGGCTTGCCAGCGATCGCGGTGCATCAGTCGACGTTTATGCCAACTGATAGTCCGCTTTCGCGAGCAGGCTCGCTCCCACATTGGGTTTATGCGGCAGCCTGTTGTGGCTCTGTGACGCTGCGATCCTTGCTCAACAACCCCAGCACCACCGCCGCCGACACCAGCGTGATGACCGTCAGGATGTGCAGCAGATACTGGAACGCTGACGCATACCCTTCCACCAGACGCCCGTTGGCCAGCCCCGGAACAGTATTGATCGCATGCGCCATATCACCCGTGGTCACCCGGTGCGCGGTCTCGGCGATCAGCGACGCCTCGGCACTGCCTGTCACCGCGTGTACGGCACTCGACAGATCAGCGTGCAGCAATGACGCCAGCATCGCCGCGACAATCGCCAATGCAATCCCCTCACCCGCCACTCGCACGGTGCTGAAGATGCCCGCCGCCATGCCTGCGCGCTCTTTTGGCACGACACTGACCGACAAACCATCCATCAGCCCCCACGGCAAACCGGCGCCAATGCCGATCAGCAGCATCGGCACCACCAGCGCAAATTTCGCGTCACCGACGTTGTACAGGCTCAGCCAATGCAGGCCCACGGCAGCAATCAGGAACCCCGCGCCAGACAAGATGCCAGCGGAAACAAAACGCGCCAACGAGGCCGCCAGCATCGGCACCACCAGCATCGGTGCGGACAACGCCAGTAGCAGCAGACCGGCATCGATTTCGCTCAAGCCCTCAACGCCGATGAAGCGCAGCGGCAACATCACCACCAGCACGATGTAGCAGAAACACGTGCCGATCGGCAGCATCTGCACGCCAATGAATCGCGGATAACGGAACAGGGTCAGATCGAGCATCGGCCGTTCGACACGCGTTTCGACGATCACAAAAGCTGCCAGCAACAATGCCGAAGCGCCCAATAAAGTGATCACCAAAGGACTGTCCCAACCACTGTCCGGCGCCTGGATCAGGCCAAACGTGAACAGCGCCAGCATCACACTGAAAAGCAGTGTGCCCGGCCAGTCCAGCCCCTTGGCATCGGGGTCGCGGGTTTCGCGCATGCGCGGCAGACCGAAGACCATCGCTATCACGCCGATCAACGCCGTAAAGACAAAAATCGCCCGCCAGTTGAAGGCTTCAATCAATGCCCCTGCCACCAACGGCCCGAAGGCCAGACCAATGCCGAACGTCGTGCCGAGCACGCTGTACGCGCGGGTCCGGGCATGCCCTTCGAACTCCTGCGCCAACGCCGCCGAACCGCTGGCCAGCGCCGCTGCGCCCGCCACACCTTGAACGGCACGCAATACATCCAGCCAGAACACCGAAGGCGCCAGACTCTGCGCGATCGACGCGGCGGTAAACAACAACATGCCAACGGTGAACAGGCGTTTGCGTCCGTACACGTCAGCCAGCGCGCCAGCGGCCATCAGCAAACTGCCGAACGACAACATGAACGCATTGGTGATCCAGGTCAGCGCCACCGGACTACCGCCCAGATCGCGACCAATCGCGGGTGTCGCCACCGCACCGCCGGTAAAACTGAGCGGCAGCACCAGAGCCGAAAGGCACACGGCCGCGAGTATGAGCAACTTGTCGCGCGTTCCGTGCGGCTGAGTCATAGCGTTCATCATTCCATCCTTTGAGAATCAAAAAGCTGCATTACGCAGCGAATAAGGCGTGAAAAATCCAGAAAAATCCACCGAAGTTTGCAGGCCGTGAAAGTGAGAGCGAGCGGCCTCGAACGGGTCGAAGTTAAAGCGACTTTAAAGGCGTGCTACTGATGCGATAATCCCAACAATTTTGCATGACTTTGTGAAAGGCGTTCACAGATGAAATCGCCTTCAGCGGCGGATCTCAGCGTTTTCCTGTGCACCGCGCAGCACCTGAACTTCAGCAAAGCGGCCATCGAACTCGGCCTGAGCCCCTCCGCTCTTAGCCATTCAGTGAAGGCGCTGGAAAATCGCCTGGGCGTGCGTCTGTTCAATCGCACCACCCGCAGCGTGGCGTTGACCGAGGCTGGTGAGCGCCTGTACGCGCGATTGAAACCGGCCTTTCGCGACATCGACGATGCGCTGGAAGACCTCAACCATTTCCGCGACAAACCCTCGGGTAATTTGCGCATCACCTGCGGGCGGCAAGCCGGCGAATTGGTGTTGCTGCCGATTGCCAGTGAGTTTTTGCAGGTGTATCCGGACATTCGTCTGGAAGTGGTCGAGAGCGATGCGCTGCTGGATATCGTCGCCAATGGATTCGATGCCGGGGTGCGCTTCGGCGATCGCCTGGAGGCCGACATGGTGTCGCTGCCGATTGGCCCGACAATGCGTTCAGTGGTGGTCGGCTCACCGGCGTTTTTCCAACGCCACGCGGCGCCACAAAAGCCTGAGGACCTGCACGGACTGCCGTGCATCCGCCACCGCTACCCCAGCGGTTCGATGTACCGCTGGGAGCTTGAGCGCGGTGGCATTGCCCAGGAAATCGAAGTCAACGGCCCGCTGACCCTCGGCGATGTCAGCCTGATGGTCGGGCCAGCGCTGCAAGGGCTTGGTCTGGCTTATGTGTTCGAAGACATGGTCAGCGAACACCTGGCCAGCGGGCAGCTGGTGCAAGTACTGGCTGACTGGTGCCCCTGGTATCCGGGTCTGCACCTGTACTACCCGAGCCGGCGTCATGTGCCGGCAGCGCTCAAAGCGTTTATCGACTTCGTGCGCAACCGGCACTAGCGCTTACAGGTACTTCAGCCAGGCGATGTCGCGGCGACGGGCCTTCAACGCCGAGAACCAGCGCACCGCCGGGAACAGCGCAATCGCCAGAAAAACGGCCGCCAGCCAGATCGCCGAGACGGACGAAAAACCGAAATAGCTGCCCTGATTCATCCCGAACAGGGCCACGCCGATCAGGTACAACACCTTCAACGCGTACAGATGCAGCAGGTAGAAAAACATCGGTGCCGAACCGAAAACGGTTAGCCAGCGAATCCAGCGACGATCCTGTAACCGCTCGAACGCCAGTAGCAGCAACAGCCCGACGCTCACCGTCAGCGCGATAAACAGCAACGACGGTGGGTACTTGGTGATGTTGAAAAAACTCATCAGGGTTTGCAGCAGCGTGTCACCCACGGCCCATGGTTTCTCGCCATAACCGTTGATCAACCGCAACCCGACAAAACCCAGCAGTCCGGCGCTACCCGCAATCAGCAGATGCTGTTGACGAAACCCCGCTTCAACGCCGCGAGCAAACCACGGCCCCAGTGCATAACCGAGAACGATCACACCAATCCACGGCAACAACGGATAGGAGGTACGCAAACGCAGATTTTCGCTGACGTCGATCCAGCCACGATCATGCAAAATCGCCCAGGGCACATGCAGCGCCGACTCAATCGGAAAGTGCACCGCGTCGAGCAGGTTGTGTCCGGCGATGATCGTCAGGCTCAACGTCAGCAACAACCAGCGCGGCAGCCAGACCAGCAGCGACAAGGCGATCATGCTCAAGCCGATGGCCCAGATCACTTGCAGATAAATTACGCTCGGCGGCAACTGGAAGGTCCACGCGAAGTTCACCAGCGTGAACTCCAGCACCACCAGAAACAGACCGCGCTTGAACAGAAACGCACTGACATCGGCCTTGCCCGCGTACTTTTCACCGAACAACCACGCCGACAACCCGGTCAGCAAGACAAACACCGGCGCGCACAGATGCGCCAGAGTGCGGCTGAAAAACAGTGCCGGCTCGGTGCTGGCAATGTCCATCGGGTCACTGACCTGGCGGTGCAGCAAAAAGGTTTCGCGCACGTGATCCAGCAGCATGAACAGAATCACCAAGCCTCTGAGGGCGTCAATGGACAGCAGCCGGCCAGTGGTCAATGGGGCAGAACGAGGGAGCACAATCGTCATAAGCGTTTCGCAATCGAAAGGAAAACAACAGGGGCCACAAGGGCTACCCCTTAAAATTTGCGTTACCTTATAACATCAAAAAACAAAATCCAAACCCGGATCGACCGCGATATTCGGAAAAAACCCAGCTGATCGCGCCGCGCCATTTGCCCAATAGCCTCAGGCTTCTATAGTGATCAGGTCTCCCTTGCCCTTGCGGCCTGCTGTCGAGCGTTGTCCATGGTCAACACCGAACACCTGATCATCTGCGAGCACTGCGACTGCGTGTACGAAAAAGCCGTGCTGGCCAAACACCAGAAAACCTTGTGCGTGCGCTGCGGCGGCGTTCTCCAGCGTTTCAACGGTCTGAGCGTCGAACAGCGTTTGGCCCTGACATTCACGGCGGCGATGCTGTGGCTGTTCGCCAACTTCTATCCGGTGATGAGCATCAGCCTCAAAGGCCTGAAAAACAGTGCGACGCTGTGGGATTCGGTGCTGGCGCTGAGTCAGGGACCGATCACCTTCATGGCGATGGTCGCGGCGATTTCGATCATCATTGCCCCGGCGTTTCAACTGGTGCTGCTGGTCTGGGTGCTGAGCTTCGCGTTGTCCTCCCGACGCGCGCCGGGCTTCAAGCTGTGCATGCGCTGGCTGGAAACTCTGCGGCCGTGGAGCATGCTCGAAGTGTGCCTGCTGGGGGCGATGGTGGCGGTGTTCAAACTGGCCGGATTGCTCGACGTGTTGCCCGGCATCGGCCTGTTCGCGCTGGCCGTGCTGAGCTTGATGATGATCAGGATTGCCGGCCGCGACATCCGCGACCTCTGGGACATTTTATGAAACGGCCACCGACCGCCAGCGAACTCAATCTGTGCTTGTGCCACAGCTGCGGACTGGCCTGCGACATGACCGACGAGCCGCATGAATGTCCGCGTTGCGATGCGCCGCTGCACCGACGCAAGACCAACTCGCTGACCCGCACCTGGGCCTACATGCTCGCGGCGCTGGCGTTTTACGTGCCGGCCAATCTGCTGCCGGTGATGAACACCACCATGCTCGGCAGCGGCGCCGACAGCACGATCATGAGTGGTGTACTGGAGTTCTGGGAGCACGGCGCGTGGGACATCGCCCTGATCATTTTCATCGCCAGTATCGCCGTGCCGGGAGTCAAGTTCGTCGCCCTCACGCTGCTGTTGATGACCGTGCAACGCGACAGCGCCTGGGCGCGCAAGGAGCGCTCGAAGCTGTACCGCTTCGTCGAGCTGATCGGCTATTGGTCGATGCTCGACGTGCTGGTGGTGGCGCTGGTCGCAGCATTGGTGAAGTTTCAGGCGCTGGGCGATATCGAACCACGACCGGGCATTCTGTTTTTCGGCCTGGTCGTGGTGTTTACCATGCTCGCGGCGATGAGTTTCGATCCGCGCCTGATCTGGGACAAGGACACGGGCGACACCCTCAGCGACGCTGAACCTCAAGCAGCACCTGCAACGGATGACGCAGTGCCTGATCCGACTGGCGCTTGACCTGACTGCGGCACGAATAACCGGTCGCCAGTGCTTCGCCCTGCTCCGCCGGCGCGTCGACCTGACGGGCCCACGACTGCTCGTAGATCACCGCCGAGGTCTGGCGATTGCGCGCCTCGTGGCCGTAAGTGCCGGACATGCCGCAGCAACCGGTGGATTGTGTGGCCAGCTTCAAACCAGCGCGTTCGAACACCTGCTCCCACTGTCGGGTCGCGGCCGGGGCGTTGGTTTTCTCGGTGCAATGGGCGAGCAGTCGGAACGCTGCGGTTTTATCCTGCGCCGCCTGCTCCGGCATCACCTTGAGCAACCACTCCTGCACCAGCGCCACTTCCGGGCATTGCTGCATACCGGGGACTTTCAGGTATTCCTGGCGATACACCAGCGTCATCGCCGGATCGAGGCCCAACAACGGCACGCCCACATCGGCCAATTCGCGCAACTGTCGGGCATTGCGCAGTGCCGCGCGGTTGAACGCCGAGAGGAAGCCCTGCACATGCAATGGCTTGCCGTTGGCGCTGAACGGTGCGAGATACACCTGATAGCCAAGGCGCGAAATCAGCTCGACCAGATCGGCCAACAGTGGCGCTTCGAAGTAGCGCGTAAAGGCGTCCTGCACGATGACCACGCTGCGCTCGCGTTGCGCCTCGGTCAGCGCCGACAGAGTCGACACCGTCGCCGGTTGCACCTGCCAACGGCGCATCGCCGCATGGAAATCAAAACGACTGAGTAACGGCACGTCGATCATGCCGCCGACCCGTTCCAAGCTGCCGCGAACAAATGAAGCGCTCATCAAGCCGTTGTACAGCGCCGGAATCCGCGCCATGTACGGAATGCTGTACTCCAGCGAAGCAATCAGATAATCGCGTGCCGGACGCAGATAACGGCTGTGATACAGCTCGAGAAAGCGCGAACGAAACTCCGGCACATTGACCTTCACCGGGCACTGCCCTGCGCAGGATTTGCACGCCAGGCAGCCGGCCATGGCGTCGTAGACTTCGTGGGAGAAGTCTTCGGCCTGCGTACGGCTGTTGCGCCAGCGCTGCCACAAGGTGCTGAAAAACGCCGGTTTGCGAATGGCATCGGACAACACGTCGACACCCGCCTCGCCCTGCAAACGCAGCCACTCGCGAATCAACGAGGCGCGGCCCTTGGGCGATTGCGCACGCTCGCGGGTGGCTTTCCACGACGGGCACATCGCATCGTCAGGGTCGAAGTTGTAGCAGGCGCCGTTGCCATTGCAATGCATGGCGGCGCCGTAGTCCTGCCAGACTTTTTCGTCGATCTGCCGATCCAGTTCACCGCGCAAAGTCACTTCGTCGATTTTCAGCAGCGCCGCGCCGGTGTTGGCCGGGGTGGCAATTTTGCCCGGGTTGAACTGGTTGAACGGGTCGAACGCGGCTTTCAAGGCTTGCAGGGCCGGATACAGCTCACCGAAAAATGCCGGCGCGTATTCCGAGCGCAAGCCTTTGCCATGCTCGCCCCACAGCAGGCCGCCGTAACGTTGGGTCAACGCGGCGACGCCATCGGACACCGGACGCACCAGCGCCGCTTGCTGCGGGTCTTTCATGTCGAGGATCGGCCGCACGTGCAGCACGCCTGCATCGACATGACCGAACATGCCGTACTGCAAACCGTGGCTGTCGAGCAGGTCGCGCAACTCGGCGATGTACTCGGCCAGGTGCTGCGGCGGCACCGCAGTGTCTTCGACAAACGGCTGCGGCCGCGCTTCACCGGCGACGTTGCCGAGCAGGCCTACCGCACGTTTGCGCATGCCGTAGACTTTGTTCACCGCTGCGTGGCCGACCGCCAGCGTGTGGCCCAAACGCTCAACCGTGCGGTCGCTGCTCAAGTGTTCGACGAATGCTTCGACCCGGCGCTGCAAATCCTCCGGATCGTCGCCGCAGAACTCCACCAGATTGATGCCCAGGGTCGGGCGCTCGGCGCTTTCCGGGAAATACTCGGCGACGCCGTGCCAGACGATGTCCTGCATCGCCAGCAGCAAGACTTTCGAGTCTACGGTTTCGATCGACAACGGTTTGAGCGCCATCAAGGCGCGGGCGTCGCGCAACGCGTCCATGAACCCGGCGTAGCGGATGTTCACCAACATCGTGTGTTTGGGGATCGGCAACACGTTCAGACGCGCCTCGACGACAAACCCCAGCGAGCCTTCAGCACCGCACAGCACGCTGTTGAGGTTGAAACGGTTATCCGCCTCACGCAGATGCGCCAGGTCATAACCGGTCAAGCAGCGGTTGAGATCGGGGAAACGCTCTTTGATCAGCTCGCCCTGTTCATCAATGATCTGCCGCGCGCAACGGTAGACTTCACCGACGCGATCGTCGCGGGCGCACAGTGCTTCAAGTTCACTCTCTTCCAGTGGCTGGCCGTGCAGGCGCTCGCCACCGCGCAGGACCATATCGAGTTCAAGCACGTGGTCGCGGGTCTTGCCGTAGGTGCAACTGCCCTGACCGCTGGCGTCGGTATTGATCATGCCGCCGACGGTGGCGCGGTTGGAGGTCGACAGTTCCGGGGCGAAAAACAGCCCGGCGGATTTCAGCGCAGCGTTGAGCTGATCCTTGACCACCCCGGCCTGCACGCGCACCCAGCGCTCCTCAACATTGATTTCGAGGATGCGGTTCATGTGCCGCGACAGGTCGACGACGATGCCATCGGTCAGCGATTGGCCGTTAGTGCCGGTGCCACCGCCGCGCGGGGTGATCACCACTTGCTGGTACGCCGGTTCGGCGATCAGTCGTGCGACCCGTGCCACGTCATCGGCATCCATCGGAAACACCGCCGCTTGCGGCAGGCGCTGGTAGATCGAGTTGTCGGTCGCCAGCACCACGCGGCTGGCGTAATCGGCGCTGATTTCACCGCGAAAACCGCTGTTCTTCAGGGCGTTGAGGAACTGTTGGTAATCGCTGGTCAGGACTTTCGCGGGGGACAGCTGGGCAATCATCGGTCAGGTTATCTCGGTCAAATCGGGCCGTGTGGCGGTGAACAGTTGTACGCAACGAATGATTGCGTCAGGCTCCGCCATCTCATGGTGCCCATGTTCATTGCTGGCGAACGCCGGGACAACCGTAAATTCGACCCGCTATTGATGACTTTTACGAATGAATCCGCGCACGCTCACGCCCTCCATGTCGTTATTGCTGGCTTTCGAGGCCGCCGCGCGCCACGAAAGCTACACCCGCGCCGCCCATGAACTGTCGCTGACGCAGAGTGCGGTCAGCCGTCAGGTGCAGATTCTCGAGAAAATGCTCGGCATGCGTTTGTTCAGCCGCGAAGGCCGGCAAGTGGTACTGACCGATGTCGGGCGCATGTATCAGCGCGAACTCGCCGAAGCGCTTGGGCAGATTCGCAGCGCGACGTTGCAGGCTATGGCATTTGGTTCGGGCATTCACAGTTTGCGCCTGGCGACGCTGCCGACCTTCGGCTCGAAATGGTTGCTGCCACGGCTGAAGGATTTCTACACCGCGCATCCGGGCATGACCGTGCATTTGCATTCGCGGATCGAAGCAATCGACTTCGATACCAGCGAAATCGATGCAGCGATCTGTGTTGGCGGCGGTGACTGGCCGGGATTGACCGCCCTGCCCCTGCATACCGAAGAATTGGTAGTGATCGCCAGCGCGCAGTTGTCCGACGCCGAACGCGATGACGCCCAACAGCACATCGCCGGGCAACTGCTGCTCAATGTCAGCAGCAATGCTCAGGCCTGGGCGGAGTGGTTCAGTCATCACGGCTTGCCGCACCGCAGCATGCGCATCGGCCCGAGTTTTGAAATGACCTCGCACTTGATTCAAGCGGTGCGGGCCAATATTGGCGTGGGGCTGGTGCCGCGAATTCTGGTTGAGGATGAGTTGTTGAATGGTGAACTGCTGCAACTGGGTGAACCAATTACCAGTCGCCGCAGCTATTACCTGGTATATCCGCCGCGCAATGAGAATTTGCCATCGCTGAAAGCGTTTCGGGATTGGCTGCTAGAAACGTTGTAACCATGAGGACGCCAATCGCGAGCAGGCTCACTCCTACAGTTGGAATGCGTTTCCCTGTAGGAGTGAGCCTGCTCGCGATGGCGTCAATTCAGACACCTCAAAATCTCGGCTTGATCGCCCTCCAATCCGGCTTGTAACGCTGCATCTGCCGCACATCATCACGCTGGCGAATCCCGCACGTCAGGTACTGATCATGCAGCTTGCCCAACTGATCATGGTCCAGCTCCAGCCCAAGCCCCGGCGCCCGAGTGATCTTCACGCAGCCATCGACAATCGGCAGTTTGCCGCCCTTGATCACTTCTTCGTCCGGTTCCTGCCACGGGTAATGGGTGTCACAGGCGTAATCCAGATTCGGCACCGCCGCCGCGACATGCGCCATCGCCATCAGGCTGATGCCCAGGTGCGAATTGGAATGCATCGACACACCAACGCCGAATACATCGCACATCTTCGCCAGCGTTTGCGTGTCGCGCAGGCCGCCCCAGTAATGGTGGTCAGCAAGGACGATCTGCACGCTGTTCTGCGCAACGCTGCGACGGAACTCGGCGAAATCGGTGACCACCATGTTGGTCGCCAGCGGCAGACCAGTGCGCTTGTGCAGTTCGGCCATGCCGTCGAGGCCAGGGGTCGGGTCTTCGTAATATTGCAGATCATCGCCGAGCAATTCGGCCATGCGAATCGAGGTTTCCAGTGACCAGTTGCCATTCGGATCGATGCGCAGCGGGTAGCCGGGAAAGGCTTTTTTCAGCGCCTTGATGCACGCCACTTCATGCTCCGGCGGCAACGTACCGGCCTTGAGCTTGATGCTCTTGAAGCCGTACGCCTCGATCATCCGCGCAGCTTGCGCAACAATCTGTTGTTCGCTGAGTGCTTCGCCCCAGTTGTCCGGTTTATAGGGCGAATCGACATGCTGCGCGTACTTGAAGAACAGATAGGCGCTGAACGGTACCTCATCGCGAATCGCGCCGCCGAGCAGGTCCACCAGCGGCACATTCAGGTAATGCGCCTGCAAATCGAGGAAAGCCACTTCGAACGCCGAATAGGCATTGCTCACCGCTTTACTGGCGTGGGAACCGGGGGCCAGTTCGGCACCGGCGAGACTGGCAGGTTTGTTCGCGGCAACGGTCGCCTGGACGATGGCGCGCAACTGGTTGAGATTGAACGGGTCGAGGCCGATCAGTTGCGCCTGCAATTGCTGCTGGATCGCCAGCGCCGGGGCATCGCCATAACTTTCGCCGAGGCCGATGTAGCCGTTGTCGCTTTCGATCTCGATGATCGAGCGCAAGGCGAAGGGTTCATGAATGCCGCTGGCGTTGAGCAGCGGCGGATCACGGAAGGCAATCGGGGTCACGGTGACTCGGGTGATTTTCAAGATAACGCTCCTGACAGATCAACAATCAATTCAATGGCTCGCGGCCGGGCTGGCCGTCACAACAACGGCGGTCTCGTCATGGGGCTTTGCCAGGGATTTACCCTTGGCACCCGGCGCGGTGCGGGCGAAAAAGATCACCACCGCAGCGATCAGCGACGTCGCCGCCAGGCCATACAGTCCGCCCTCAATGGAGCCAGTGGTTTCTTCGAGGAAGCCGAACGCCGTCGGCGCAACGAAGCCGCCGAGGTTGCCGATGGAGTTGATCAGCGCGATCACCGCAGCGGCGATACGCGCATCCAGATAGCTTTGCGGAATCGGCCAGAACAACGCCGACGCAGCCTTGAAGCCGATGGCGGCGAAACAGATGGCAACGAAGGCGAAGATCGGCCCGCCAATGGTCGACATGAACATGCCGATCGCCGCGATCACCAGCGTCAGCGCCACCCACGCCTGCTGGAATTTCCACTTGCCGGCCATCGCCGCAAAACCGTACATGGCGACAATCGAAATGATCCATGGGATCGAATTAAGCAGGCCAACCTGAAAGTCGCCGAGATTGCCCATTTTCTTGATCATGCTCGGCAGCCAGAACGTCGCGCCGTAAATGGTCAGGGCAATGGAAAAGTAGATGAAGCAGAACAGCGCAATCTGCCGGTCCGCCAACAACTTGAACATCGACGGCTTGGCCACCTGCACCGCTTCGCGGGCACGCTGTTCTTCGGCAATTGCCGCCACCAACGCCTCACGTTCCTCCTCGCTCAACCACTTGGCCTGACGCGGATGCGATTGCAGCCAGAACCAGACAAACGCGCAAAGCACCACCGAGGCTGCGCCCTCGATCAAGAACATCCACTGCCAGCCATGCAGACCCAAGCCGCTGATGTGCAGCAGCGCACCGGACACCGGACCGGAGATCACCGAGGCAATCGCCGAACCGCTGAGAAACACCGCCATGGTCTTGCCGCGCTCGGAGGCTGGCAGCCATTGGGTGAAGTAATAAATGATTCCCGGAAAGAACCCCGCCTCGGCCGCACCAAGAATAAAGCGCAGCACATAGAAACTGGTTTCACCTTTGACGAAGGCCATGGCCATGGCGGCAGCGCCCCAGGTGAACATGATCCGCGTCAGCCAGACTCGCGCGCCGTAACGTTGCAGAAGCATGTTGGACGGCACTTCGAACAGCGCATAGCCAACGAAGAACAATCCGGCGCCGAGGCCGTAAGCCGCCGCGCCGATGCCCAGATCGGTTTCCATGTGACTGCGCACGAAACCGATGTTGACCCGATCGATGTAGTTGACGATGAACATCACCACGAACAGCGGCAGCACGTGGCGCTTGACCTTGGCGGCGGCACGGGCGAGCACCGTGACGTCCAGCGGACTCTGGAGGGTTTTCAAAGGCGACTCCCGATCTTGTTTTTTTAGGGATGGCGTGAAGCGTTGAGCCGATCATGGACGGGGTCATTGATCCCGTCTAATCTAACTTGGCATTCGATTGATACCCGGATTAGATCAATGTTCGAACTGACCCAACTGCGCTGCTTCACCACCGTCGCTACCGAACTCAACTTTCGCCGCGCCGCCGAACGGCTGAACATGACGCAGCCGCCGCTGAGCCGGCAGATCCAGTTGCTCGAACATCACCTCGGCGTCGAGCTGTTCACCCGCAGCACCCGCAGCGTCGCGCTGACCGCCGCCGGCCGTGCTTTTTTCATCGAAGCCCAGAACCTGCTGGAACGCGCGCAGCAAGCGGCAGTCACCGCCCGGCGGTTTGCCGAAGGCGACATTGGTTCAGTGAACATCAGTTTTGTCGGCAGCGCGGTGTATGAGTTTTTGCCCAAGGTGATCGCCGAGGCGCGACTGAAACAGCCGCAGGTGAAAATCGATCTGACGGAGATGAACACTTACCAGCAGCACGAAGCCCTGCGCGCGCGCCGCATCGATCTGGGCATCGCCCGTGCGCCATTATTGGAGCCGGGCTACGCGACTGAATGCCTGGTGCGCGAGCCGTTTGTGCTGGCAGTGCCGAGCGGTCATCCCTTGGCGACGGCGGCTGAAGTGGCGGTCAGTGACCTGGATAAACAACCGTTCCTGATGTATTCACACGCAGCTTATCCGCCGTTCAACGAATTGCTGACCGGCATGTTGCGCTCAGCGCGGGTTGCGCCGGATTACGTGCAGTGGCTGGGCTCGTCGCTGACGATTCTGGCACTGGTCAATGCGGGCATGGGCCTGGCGCTGGTGCCGCGTTGCGCCACCAGTGTGGTGTTCAAGAATGTAGTGTTTCGCGATATCGATTTGGGCGAAGGGGTGCAGAGCGAGCTGCATCTGATCTGGCGGGAGAACAACGACAACCCGGCGTTTGCGATGTTGCTGGAAGCGATTCGCCGGGCGGTGGCTGAGGGTTGGGGGTGAAAGGATGACGGTGCTGATCAGCGCTTTGGTGGAGGGGGCGCACTTGGCCCTTTGACTAGCGGTTTTGCCAATGGCTTGCCGTCTGGCCCCACGAAGAGACGCGCCACGTGAGGTGGCATGGGATTGGGTGCTTTGGCGCTCATGAAACAACCTCCTCGACAGAATTGAATTCGACCCACTGAACTTTCGAGGAATCTATCACCATTAATTCGGCGCCAAAAGTGAGCACCTCGCCACCATCGCCAAGCCATTGTGGATTCAGCAAGATGAATTGTCCTTCCGAGGGACCGGAGGGCCACTCCAAAGGCCAGCCAAACAATCGCCTCTCGTCATTCAGTTGCAAAGTGACAAGGCGATCCTGTCGCTCAAAGGCGCTGTACCACTCGCTAGGATGGGAGCTTTTGCGTGTCGGGTGTCGCTTGCGTAGCCACACATGCAACACCCCGTTTGAAGCCAGATAACAGAAAAGCCCTGCGAGACATACTGAAACAATAAATGCCCACAATGCCTCCGCCCGAGCATCCCATTTCCCTACAGAAAAGCCTTTCGAACCCACCCACAGACAAATTGCCCCAATCCCCAATACCGCGCCCTGAATCACAAACGTGAAAATCAGCGCCTGCACAATCTGCCGGAACGTATCGGGTCGCTTGAACGCCGTCAGCGAGTAAAAAATCCACGCCGACAAAAACCCGGGAATCAAGTACTGCAACAACGGGATAACTTCTTTGACCAGATCATCCATGATCCGCGACTCCTTGAAAGACCGGCCGATCTGACTATCGACCGCCCCTCAAAAGCCTAGTGCACACGGAAAAAACCCTTCGTGCGCAACTGTCACCGTTCATTTCGCGAATCAAATCCACACCTTTCAGCCTCCAGGCAGCCAAAAAAAAGCAGAAACCGACGATACGGCTTCTGCTTTTTTGCCCCTGCAGGCGTCGTTACAGGCAGTCACGCACCGATTGGCGCAACGACCCGGACTTGGCCCACGGCGGGCCCTGATACAACGAAACCCGGCTGCCGTCCTTGTATTTGACGATGTCGAGAATCTCGTCCGCCGTGATGATGCTCGGCGCAGTGATGCGGTAGCCGTTGGAAATCGATGTCTGATAAGTCTTGGCTACATCCTTCTGCCACAAGGGTAATAAACACGCAGCATAGTCTTTGGGCGACTTGGCGCTGGTTTTGCTGATATTCGGCTCACCCGGCACCAGCGACGCCGGCAACGAGCAGCCTGCCAACAGGGTCAACGCCAGACTCCCGATCCATATCCGCATGGTGTATTCCTGATCTGAAAAAAAGTGAATGTAGCGTGTAAGCGGCGCTACATCCATCGTGGCACCGCGCCCTCGGCGCAATCTGCACAACTTTTCACAACCGTTCAGCGTGCTGACGAACAGGCTTTGCCCATCGACGAAAAATGCGACTACTCTTTTCTACCGAGAATGTTCTGGAGGTGATCATGCGGCTCAATGAATACGAACACGAACTTCAACGCGACCTGCAAAGCGTTGCATCGGACTTGAGATGGTCGGCGGTCGACCTGAAACGTATCGCAGAACAACTGCGCAAATCCGGCAATGAGGCAGATGCGCAAAGCGTGCTGAGATCCTGTGAGGTGCTGCAAAGCGATGAAGAACGGCTGCAACTCTATGCCAGGGAAGTGAAAGCCCGCGCCATCAGCCGGACCAAGGTCCACTAAGCCACTCTCCCCCCAAAAAACAGAAGCCCCGACAATTGCCGGGGCTCTTTCATTACAGCCAGCCTGTCAGTGGGTTTTGTGACTTTGCGCGCGCGCCGAGCGTTTTTTGTAGCCAGGCAGGGCGGCGGCGTAGGCCAGCGCTTCCTCCCGGCTGCCAAACGACGCCAGCCGATCGCCCTGAGTACAAACCCGCCATGGGCCATTGTTCACGCTAAGCACGTCATAGCCGTTCATGTGCATCTTGTTCAACATCGGCATGCTCATGGACACCTCCATTTTTTGCTAACGGTCAGATCCAGCTTCACGCTTTTACCTTACACCTTGATTCGCACGAAATACCGACCGAGTGTCGCAAGCCGCGACAGTCACGGTGTCGGCACTTTTCGCCGCTGCGAACGCTCCAAACTTCAATGAAACCTTTGCCGCAGGCTTCGGCTCAAATATTGCAGTTTTATTTCTATTTTGTGACAAGCGGTAAACAGGTAACAGATGAAAGTACGCGCAACCGTTATATGCGAGCAGGATCGCCACGTTCTCCTGGTACGCAAACCCCACTGCCGCTGGACATTGCCCGGTGGCAAGGTCGAGCCCGGAGAAACGCGAGCGCAGGCCGCCGTACGTGAATTACAGGAAGAAACCGGCCTGGATGCTGACGCTGTGCTGTACCTGATGGAACTGCACAGCGGCAGCACGCAGCACCATGTCTACGAGGCGTCCGTGTCGGACTTTGAGCAAGTGCGCCCGCAAAACGAGATCATCGATTGCATCTGGCATCCGCTGGATTCAGTGCGCAATCTGCACACCAGCGAGGCGACGCTGCGCATCGTTCAAGCGTTCCAACGGCGTTTATGAGGCATTAGCCGGCGAAGGCTCGACGACCAGCGCTCATTTCGGTGCGTAATTCACCGATGAAATTGGAAATGTCACGGATCGTGACGAGGTGCTCCGGGGAAACGCCATTCAATAGTAATTCGACGCGTCCGCTGTCCGGCTCGTACACCTTGATTTGCAAAAGGCCTTGCGAACTCGGAATGCAATCGCACTTGAACGCAGGAAAGCCGGATTCGACAATCCGGCAGATATCGTCAATGGCAAGCATGAGTGAACGCCTCGCAGGCGGGTCGATCGACTGGTTGAGCATAGATGAGCAATGTGTGACCCGCCCGGTACAAAAATGCCAACCCGATCACAACTTTCCACCCTGCCCTCAGTGCGCATCGTGATCCCAAACCCAGTTCCACATTCCCGGCAAATTCACTGGCTCCGAGCTTTTACCCACGGTACGCGCCAGCGCAGCTTTCTCCAGTTCGGCGTGATCATCGTAGAAAGGCTTGTCCGCCAGCTTCACGCCTGTCGCGGCGGCGCTATCGAGCAGAATCTGCAGGTATTCGCGCGTGTGCCGCGCGGTATAGCGGTTGAGATCATGAAACGTCACCACCACCGGAATCACCCCGTCCACAGTCGGCAACTCGCCGAGGGCAATACGTTCACGGACTTCCGATAACTGCCGCAGCATGTTTGCCCGACGCCGGGGGCTGGCATTGAAGCCCCAGATCTTGCCGTCGTTGGCACTTAAATCCGTCAGCAACACGTGCAAACCGTGCTGTTGATAGGCGGCGAAGGTGCGTTTGTCGTAATTCCAGAACGGCGGGCGCAGCAACGTCGGCGGCGCCCCGGTGATGGCTGCGATATCAGCCGTGCCGTTGGTCAGTGACTCTTCGAGTTCTTGCGGGTCGAGCAAGCGATGATTGGTGTGCCAGTGGGTGGCCGTGTGAAACGCCAGTACGTGCCCCTCGTCATGCTCACGCCGCATGATGGCGCGACCGATGTCACTGTTGCCCGCTCGTGGCGCGCGCGTCTGCACGAAGAACACCGCTTTGATATTCGGCAACAGCGGATTGTCCTTGAGGCTGTCGAGCACCGTCGCCGACGGATTCCAGAAACTGGATGCACTGGGGCCATCGTCAAACGTCAACAGAAAGCGCACCGGTGCCTGGGTTTTCAGGCGTGATTCGGTTTGCGCAGTCATTTCTATCGGGGCGGCGATACAACCGGCCAACCCGAGGGCGATGAGCGCTGCACAGAGAAACTTGAATCCGGATGTCATGTTTTGCCTTGAGCACGGCGACGGCCGTCATGTTGTCGATTGGCAAAACTCCCTCGCCCTTATCCATCCTTGCGCTCCGATACGCGAGCGGAGGTTGGATAAGGTACACAGGGTTTGGTTCCGGCGCTCGCTCAGTGCGCCAATGCCTGTTGAAAAGACGTGTCGATAATCCCGGCGGTGGCCAACGGTGCCGGCAGCGCTTTGACTTTGAACAGGAAGTCGGCGGTGCTTTGCAGGTCCGTCGCCGCTTGCGTGTCGACCGGTCCCACCGTCATGTGCGCCTGACGTAACCAGTGGCGCGACACCTGCTGATCGAGATTGGCTTTCTTCGCCCACAGATCGGCGTACTCATCCGTATGACTATCAACCCACGCCCGTGCCTGTTTCAAACGACCGAGAAAATCCGCAATGGCCGCACGTTTGCTGTCGATCGACGGCGTCGATGCAGCGATTGCACTGAGCCCCGGCATCAGATTTTTTGCGGTCAGGATCGGCCGCGCGCCGGAGAACACGACCTGCTGGGAAATGTACGGTTCCCACACCGGGAAGGCGTCGATGCTGCCCTGTGGCAGGGCTGCGGCGGCATCAATCGGCATCAACTTGACGAAATCGACGTAGTTTTCCGGCAGACCGCCCTGCTCCAGGGCGCGCAAGGTCAACTGCTGACTCCAGGCGCCGGGCCAGTAGGCAACTTTCTTGCCCTTCAGGTCGGCGATGGTTTTTACCGGCGAATCCTGCGGCACCAGCAGCGCGATGGTGTCCGGGTTTTGCCGCGAAACGCCGATCAGCTTTACCGGCGCCTGCTTGGCGGCCAGAAACAGAAAACCGGAATCGCCCAAAAAGCCCAGATCCAGCGAACCGGTTTGCAAGGCTTCCGCCAAGGGTGCAGCGGCCTGGAAGTGTTTCCAGTCGACGGTGTAAGGCGCGTCTTTCAACACGCCGGAGGCCTCCACCGAGGCACGGATGTTGTAGTAGTTCTGATCGCCGACATGCAGGACCAATGGCTCATCTGCATGGGAAAGCGGCGAGGCAAACAGTGCGGTGATTAGCGCACTGCGCAGGAAACGAGAAAGCTTCATGGGCTGACCTGCAAAGGGAAATTGCATAGACCATAACGCTGTTATTTCCTGGTTTTGAAATTCGATTAACGCATAAGCTCATCACCGTTGATCACGGCTGTTTGCTTGGCAACAGTGACGAATCACAGTGTTGCTCAAGCAACAGCTGGATTCCTGCAACATCCCCTCAAGCCCTTTTAAAACGGCGCTTTCAAGTACATGGCACAGAGCCTGCAATATTCCATTCATGCAGGAAGCATTCGATAAAAATATCTTTTTGGACATAAGAAATCTGTGCCTTTGCCGGAGCGCCCCATGACATCGTTCTTTCCTCGACTCAAAAACCTGCTGGCTGCCAGCGCCATGGTACTGAGCCTGCAACCGCTCGCCCACGCGGCTGAAACCGCGCCGGCAGAAGTGCATCTCGACTACGCCTATTACTCGCCAGTCAGCCTGGTGCTCAAGCACTTCGGCTTCCTCGAAAAAGCCTTGCCGCAGACCAAGGTCAGCTGGGTACTGAGCCAGGGCAGCAACCGCTCGCTGGAATACCTCAACAGTGGCGGCGTGGATTTCGCTTCCAGCGCCAGCCTCGCCGCGGTGCTGAGCCGCGCCAACGGCAGCCCGATCAAATCGGTCTACGTTTACAGCCGTGCCGAATGGACAGCATTGGTGGTGCGCAAGGATTCGCCATATCAGACCATCGCCGACCTCAAGGGCAAAAAGATCGCCGCCACCAAAGGTACCGACCCGTATCTGTTCACCCTGCGCAGCCTGCAACAGGCCGGGCTGAAAAAAGACGACGTGGAACTGGTCCACCTGCAACACCCGGATGGTCGCACTGCGCTGGAAAAGGGCGATGTTGACGCCTGGGCCGGACTCGATCCGCACATGGCCGCCAGTCAGGTTCAGGCCGGTTCGCGCCTGCTTTATCGCAACCCGGCGTTCAACAGTTACGGCGTGGTCAGCGTCACCGAGCAATACGCCAAAGAACATCCGCAAACCATCGACACCGTGATCAAAGCCTACGAACAGGCCCGCGACTGGGCGCTGAAAAATCCCGATGAGTTCGCCGCCCTTCTCGCCAAAGAGTCCGGCTTGCCACTGGACGTAGCCAAGCTGCAACTGTCGCGTACCGATCTGAGCAGCCCGCAACTGACCCAACAGGACATCAGTGCCTCCAAGGCAGCGGCGCCGATTCTGGTCTCCGAGGAACTGGTGCGCCGTGGGGTGAATGTCGATCAAGTCATCGATCAATTACTCGACAGCGGCGTGCAGCAAGCCGTCGCCCACCAGTAATCGATCAGTCTCACGATACATCCGCTGCTGTCGCGGATGTGTCGTGAGCGGAGCTCAACCATGACCACTCACAGCAAAGACTTGCCCGCGCCACTTGCCGTGTCGCGCCAGCGCCCGGCGGGTTTCAGTCCGGCGTGGCAGCGCCGTTTCAAAGGCTTGGCCGTGCCGCTGCTGATCATCATCGCCCTGGAAATTATCGTACGCATCGGTTGGTTGCCGTCCTACCAGATGCCGGCGCCGAGCGAGATCGCCCTGACCCTCACCGACCTCGCTGAAGGCGCACTGTGGAAACACATCGGCGCCAGCCTGATTCGCGTGTTGCTGGGTTTTGCCATTGGCGCCAGTCTCGCGCTGGTATTTGCTGCCTGGGTCGGTTTGAGCCGCGAAGCCGAGGCCTATCTGGAACCGACTTTTGCAGCGCTGCGTTCCATTCCGAGCCTGGCCTGGGTGCCGCTGCTGCTGTTGTGGCTGGGCATCGACGAGACCTCGAAAATTGTCTTGATCGCTATCGGCGCGTTCTTTCCGGTGTACGTCAATGTGGTCGCGGCCATTCGCAACATTGATCGCAAACTAGTGGAAGTCGGCCGCATCTATGGCTTCAGCCGCTTGCAACTGGTGCGACGAATATTGCTGCCCGCTGCCCTGCCCGGCCTGTTCACCGGGTTGCGCAGCGGCATGAGTCTGGCGTGGATGTTTCTCGTGGCAGCAGAGTTGATCGCGGCCACCAAGGGCCTGGGCTATCTGCTCAGTGACGGCCGGGAAACCTCGCGGCCGGACATCGTGCTGGCTGCGATCATCGTGCTCGCCTTGCTCGGTAAACTCAGCGACGGCTTGCTGGCCATGCTCGAACGCCGCTGGCTGAGCTGGCGCGACACGTTCACCGGCCAAGGTGCCAGCGACTAAGCTGAAATCTCCAACCGGAGATTCAGCCCATGTGCGGAAGACTCTCGCAGTACCGAGGCATTCATGACTTCGTCGCGGTGCTGAGCATTCCCGACGCGTTGATCAATCATGTTGGCGATGCGCCGCTTGATCGCTATAACGCGGCGCCGACCACCGCGCTGGCCGTCCTGCATCAACAAGGACGGCACCTGCAGGCCGACAATCTGCGCTGGGGCTGGCGCCCGCATTGGGCCAAGGATCGCCCGCCCCCCATCAATGCCCGGGTCGAGAAAGTCGCCCATGGTCCGTTCTTCCGGGCGATCTGGCGACATCGCTTGATTGTGCCCGTGGACAACTGGTTTGAATGGGTCGACAGCGGCGACAAAACCCGGCAACCCTGGCTGATTCGTCGCGCGGATCATGCAGCGGTTTTCTGCGCCGCCATCGGACAATTTCCGACAACCGAAACGGCGGCCCGGGATGACGACGGTTTCGTGATTATCACCGCCGACGCCGCCGGCGGCCTGCTCGACGTCCACGATCGCCGACCGGTGGTATTCCGCGCAGAGTTGGTGCGCGAATGGCTCGACCCGGCGACACCCGTTGAACGCGCTGAGCAAATGTTGCTGTTCGAAGGTGAAGGCAGTGAAGTGTTCGAGTGGTACAAAGTCGGCAAAGCCGTCGGTAACGTGCGCAATCAGGGGGCCAGTTTGATTATTGAGCAGACTTAAACATTTGCCGACTTCACGCGTCTATCAATGTAGGAGCTGTCGAAGGCTGCGATCTTTTGACGCAGCGCTATATGAGATAAACCCATTGCAAATTTTAGCAACTCATAAAGCGAATCACTGCCGTTACAAACCCTGTTTCATTTTTGAGACGGCGCACATAAAACACACGTTCGAATGAACTAACCGCCTGTCTGACATTTCAACCGTCATACATACATTTAGATGCACTACGGATAGCATGCGCGCCGCATTTCCATTTGGTATACCAGTTGACCAAAGAGTCAACAAACCAGGAATCCCCTAACGTCTACAAGCCTTGCAGAGAAATAAGTTGCGCGACGATTTTGCAATCAAACAGGTCAGCGACCTGGAGTGTATTTATCTGTCGATGACAGAACGCTTTGAACTCGACTGTTTTATCGGCCACTACATCAAGACCCGAAACCTGCGTGCCGTACCCGATATCGAACGCGTCCTGCGCACCACACTTGAAGGGTATCCCGGCCACGCGCCGGTGATGGTCAACGAGCTGAATGCGTGGATTGATCGAACCTTGGGATATCGGGCCACACACCCCGATTTCACGCAGTTGGACGATCTCTGAAACCGTAAAAAAGCCCTGCGTTTGCGGGGCTTTTTCGTAGAAATCACTCAAAACTTGCGATCGGGGTCTGAAAGCTCTCTGCCGTCATCGTGCTTCCAGGTTTGTTCCTTATGCTTCTCCCGCTCTATTTCCTCTTCAGTCGGCTCATCCGTCTCTTGCTCATCCGTCTCCGGAAGCTTCTGCTCAGTCGCCATGTGCACCTCCCGTTATCAGTAAACCTGCATGCCTGAAGCGTAGAACAGACAACTTACAACCACCAGCGCAGCAAAAAGAAGAACGCCATGCTCAACAGCATGCTGAGCAAAGTATTGCGCGTGTATATCACCAGTGCGATCGCCACCAGCGAACTAAGCAAATACGGATTATCCCATTGCAGATTCAGCTGTTTGTCCGGCATGAAGACAATCGGCCCACAGATAGCGGTCAACATCCCCGGTACCGCAAACCCGAGAAACTGCCGCGCATTGCTGCTCAAACGCACGGGCAATCGCGGCTCGAGAAACACGTAGCGATTGAGAAACACCAGAATCCCCATGCCAAAAATCACCGCCCAAACCATCATGTGCGCTCCCGGTACAGCTTGTTGCAGATAAACCCGGCAGTCATTCCGGCCAACCCGGACAACACCAGCGCCGAACCCCATTGCCAGTAACTGAACAGCACCGAACAAAACAGCGACACCGCTACACACACCACCGTCGGTACGTTACGCACCACCGGCGTGATCAACGCGATAAACGTGGCGGCAATCGAGAAATCCAGCCCCAAGTGTTCAAGCCCCGGAATGCTGCTGCCGAGGACAATGCCGGCCAGGGTGAACAGATTCCAGGCGATGTAGAACGTCAGGCCGACGCCCAGCGCATACCAGCGATTGAACTGCTGGCGATCATGCTGACTGGTCAACGCGAACAACTCATCAGTGAGCAAAAAACCCAGCCCTATGCGCCAGCGCCCCGGCAGCGGCGAAATCACCGAACGCATGCTCATGCCATACAGCAAGTGCTGCGACGTCAGCAGCAGCGTGGTCAACAAAATCGAGAAAATCCCCGCGCCGCCCTTGAGCATGCCGATCGCGACCAATTGCGCCGCACCGGCAAACACGATGCTCGACAAGCCTTGGCCTTGCAACGGCGTGAGGTTAGCTTCAATCGCCATGGAACCGGCCAGCAGTCCCCACGGCGCGGTGGCCAGAGACAATGGCATGATCGCCGCCGCGCCGCGAAGAAACGCACTGCGCGGCATAAGTGAGTCAGACATAAACGTTCTTCAACCAGGAAAACGGTCGCAGACTGTGCCAGCCATTTCGTCTTTTTGGCTTGAACAATCTTGCGCACTTGTGGGAAATCGGCCGGATGCGCGCGCAATTCGCTGATTTTCGCACTGACCTGTAATGCCCTGAGCGGCGTAACATAGCGCCATTCACAATCGCGTCAGGGAGACGACATGCTGTACCGAATCGCAGCCGACGGGCTGGTGCTGTTCCATTTGTGCTTCATTCTGTTCGTGCTGTTTGGCGGGCTGCTGGTGCTCAAATGGCCACGTTTGATGTGGCTGCATTTGCCGGCTGCCGCCTGGGGCGTGGCGGTCGAGGTGTTGCACCTGACCTGCCCGCTGACCTACTGGGAAAATCTCATGCGCCACGCTGCCGGGCAGACTGAATACGCCGGCGGCTTCATCGAGTATTACATCTGGCCGATCATCTATCCGGCCGGGCTCACCCCGCAGATTCAACTGGCGCTCGGCAGCGTGGTGCTGGCGGTCAACCTGTTGGTGTATGGCCGCTTGATCCGTTCGTGGAAGTTGCGCCGAGCGCTGTAATCAGCGCGACGTCGGCTTCAACGCCTCCAGCCAGGCCGGATCCAGGCACATCTGCTCGGTATCGAGTCCCTGCGCCTGCATCCGCTCCTTGTGCGCCTCGACTTCGCGCCACAGCTGCCCATGATCGCTGGAGTTACCGTCCAGTTCATGCATCTGCGTCAACCCAAGATGATAGAAACGCAGCACTTTCATGGCCGTCGCATCGTTCTGCTCCACCGCCGCCGTGACCTGATGCATCACATTGGTGATGCTCATCAGGTTGCGCTTGAGTCGCCAGCTGTACACGGCTGGCGCCATCCAGCTCTGATTCCAGAAACGCCCGCGCAATAACGCAGCCGTCAGCAGAAATGCCACAAACACCCCACCGACATTGAAGCGCAGGTTATCGCCGCCAGGCTCGCCAAACAGCGCCACGGCCACGCTGGAAAACAGCATCGCCAGCACCAGGAACAGCACGGCGATGATGATCGTGCTGCGTCGCGTCTGCTGGCGAAAAGTGGCGGCATCCATCGGCTGAATCTCGAACATCACAAATGACTTCCTTGAGCGACAAAAGGGCTAACTGAAAAAACCGGCCGGCGCATTATCGCCTCTGCCGCGGATTTAGCTATGCTGGGGCTCCTTTTCATCTTTTCAGCGTCCAACGGGGACATGGCGGTATAGCGCAGATCGTGCCATCTTCATTCATGGATACACACTATTCGGATGCCATTGCTCAGCTTCGTGATGACATCGTTTTAAGGATCATTGCATGACCCAACGACACGTAATCAATGCCTCGGTCAGCCCGAAAGGCAGCCTGGAAACCCTTTCTCAACGTGAAGTTCAGCAACTGAGCGAAGCCGGATCCGGCAGCACCTACACCCTCTTCCGCCAGTGCGCCCTGGCCATCCTCAATACCGGCGCCCATGTCGATAACGCCAAGACCATCCTCGAAGCCTACAAGGACTTCGAAATCCGCATTCACCAACAGGATCGCGGCGTGCGCCTGGAGCTGCTGAACGCTCCGGCCGACGCGTTCGTCGACGGCGAAATGATCGCCAGCACCCGCGAAATGCTCTTCAGCGCCCTGCGCGACATCGTCTACACCGAAAACGAACTCGACAGCCAACGCATCGACCTGAGCACCTCGCAAGGCATCAGCGACTACGTTTTCCACCTGCTGCGCAACGCGCGCACCCTGCGCCCGGGCGTCGAGCCGAAAATCGTCGTGTGCTGGGGCGGCCACTCGATCAACACCGAAGAATACAAATACACCAAGAAAGTCGGCCACGAACTGGGTCTGCGCAGCCTCGACATTTGCACCGGTTGCGGCCCCGGCGTGATGAAAGGCCCGATGAAAGGCGCGACCATCGCCCACGCCAAACAGCGAATCCACGGCGGTCGTTATCTGGGTTTGACCGAACCGGGCATCATCGCTGCCGAAGCGCCGAACCCGATCGTCAACGAATTGGTGATCCTGCCGGACATCGAAAAACGTCTGGAAGCCTTCGTGCGCGTTGGCCACGGCATCATCATTTTCCCGGGCGGCGCCGGTACGGCAGAAGAATTCCTCTACCTGCTGGGCATCCTGATGCACCCGGACAATAAAGGGCTACCGTTCCCGGTGATCCTCACCGGGCCGAAGCACGCCGCGCCGTATCTGGAACAGCTCGACGCCTTCGTCATCGCCACTCTCGGCGAAGCGGCCAAGCAGCACTACGAGATCATCATCGACGACCCGGCCGAAGTGGCGCGGCAGATGACTCAAGGCCTGAAAGCAGTGAAGCAGTTCCGCCGCGAGCGCAACGATGCGTTCCATTTCAACTGGCTGCTGAAAATCGACGAAGGCTTCCAGCGTCCGTTCGATCCGACCCACGAAAACATGGCGAATCTGAAACTGCACCGCGACCAGCCACCGCACGAACTGGCGGCCAACCTGCGCCGGGCGTTCTCCGGTATCGTCGCCGGCAACGTCAAGGACAAGGGCATTCGCCTGATCGAAGAACACGGGCCGTACCAGATCCGTGGTGATGCGGCGATCATGCAACCGCTCGACGCACTGCTCAAAGCCTTCGTCGCCCAGCACCGGATGAAACTGCCGGGTGGCGCGGCGTATGTGCCGTGCTATCGAGTGGTGGCGTAACCTACAAGCATGAAGATCCGAAGATGATGCTTCGGGTCTTCGTGGCGGTTCGACCTGTTCAATTTGGCCTGAAACGTATTTCCCGATAGCGCGGTACCGACAGATGCCAGCCGACGTTGCCAAGCCATTGCACTCTGAATGCCTCGGCGCAGCGCAATGCTTGCTCGCGCACGTCGGTTTCACACCCAATTTGATCAAGCTCGTCGGGTAGTCGCGCCTGCAGTTCGAGAAACTGTCGCATCCACACCTCAATTCTCTGATTCACTTCAGTCGCTGCCTGATCCGGACTCAGTCCATGATGATGTCGAAGGTGAGTCAGGAGGTTGTAAACGTCCTCATCTGGATTAGCCAAGATGCAGAACGACAGCACATCGTTGACCGCTTTCATTAAATTCAGTGATAGCCTGCGCAATTCCTGCCATAGCGAACAGTAATAAACCGTTGCGGGAAGATTTATCTGATGGGCAAAGTACGTAAACTCAAAGCACACCTGAAAACCTCCGGCATTGCGCCACACACTTTCATAATCGGCCAGTCCAGGCTGGGTTCCGCCGAGGCGATGCGTCGAAGCACTGACGCAGCAAAACAGATAGCTGCTGTATTGATCCAGTGTTCTTCGTACCCACTGCTCAGGCATTGACGCCCCTGCGCGACGTATAATGTCTCTCAATCCCCCGGGCAGTCCTGCGCACTGACCTGCGCCACGCTCGCTCGCAACTTCGTGCACTTGTCGCAACGCCCTCTCCAAAGCATCAGGAGAGCAACTCAGATCCTCATCGGCCAAATCATCCTGACAACTGAACCACCCGGTCAGATCAGAGAGTACATTCAGCGTTTGCGCGTTCGCATGGGGCCACATGAAGGCAGCGTATTTGCCTGGTAGATAAATATCCAACTGGTGTATCGCCCGTTCGGAATCTGTCAGCCCCAGACTTTCAAGCCAGGCACGCGTCTGTTGTTCGGCCTGGTCGGCCATAGGACTTGGTGCGACATCAATCAATTGCAAGGCCGGTGGCAGTGAGTAACTCATGCGGCAACTCCATGATTATCGAGTGAAATATCACGCAGCGTGCTGAAGAAGACCGGAATAAACATAACGTCATATTAGAGAAACAACATTGTTCCAGGCGCAGCGAGCTCAGACAGTCCCACTAACCCTAGCTCAGCAAAACAAGGTTTCAACTCTCCGTATTACCGTCCATCGACTATCACGGCCAACCTGACATAGAACGCAATCGCGAAAACTTTATAATTAATAAGTCCTAAAAAAACCAAACACCCAACACTCTTTACGCTACTTTCTAGAGACGTTGACTGTGACACCCTGGCAACCAGGTATTCAAACGCCGCTCTGATTGACACCGGGAGTAAACTGCCATGTTTCCTTCAAACCCTCAGCAATATGCGGCTGCCAAAAAAAGCTGGGTTGTTGCGTTCGAGTATCAGGAGCAGCATGCGGGCATGAAGGTCAGAACAGACCTGACACGGGCCTTGGCGAATGTATATCGACTCTCTTCCGATAAAACCCGAATAATTTGTGACTGTGTCGAACGTTTCAACACGGCCTCGCTGATACACGATGACATTATCGATCAAGACCGGATTCGTCGTGGAGCCGACTCCGTGTGGGTCAGATACGGAGTGGCCGCAGCACTGATTTCAGGCATGTATGGTTACATTCAAGGGTTGAAATCGCTCAGTGAATCAGGACGCATGACATTGGTTCAAGCAGGCCTCGATAGCCTGGAGGAATTGCACATCGGCCAGTACCTCGACACCTTGCTCAGCGCGGGAACGGACTTACCCACCATGGAGCAATACCGCTATGTTGCTCAACTGAATACCGGGTGTTTTTTCATATTCATTCTTAGAGCCTGCCAACAACTCAAGCCCCTACCCCAGCAATGTTACCGATCACTGAAATCAATGCTGCTTGAACTTGCCGTCTACTATCGCTTTGTTAACGATTACTGCGACATCAATCACATTCCGCATTATGCAAAAAAAGGGTTTGCGCCCGATCTTGAAGCAGGCCCCAAATCGTTCCTGATGATTATTGCAAACCAGCCATTACCCAAGAGCAATAGAAGCGAAATACAGAAACGGCAGATAATAATTAATTGGGGAAACGCTGATGTATTTTGCAAAGCCTTGAAGATCATGGAAGACAGCTATGCAATCCTGCCAGGCTTTCTCCAACGCGCACAGCAACAGTGCAATGAACTGGACTTCAGCCAACTTCATAAATTTCTCGATACCGTGCACTTCCAACAAAAACCGGTGGATGATTTCTATGCATCCCTTCAATTGAATACTTGAGAAATCGCCTCTTCGAAAATTCATGTCGCGGTGTACTACAAGCAGAACTGCCTCAACCAAGGCCTGACAGGCGCAATGCCAAAGCCTTGGCCTGCAATGCCACATCCGTCACCGCCGTACTCTCCCACCACATCCCGCGCAATGGCGGCCCCATAGCAAACAACTGCTCAGCCGCACATCCCTCGGCATCCAGCACCGCGCCATCCACCGCCGCTGCGATTCCCAACGCCAACGGTCCCGGTTGCACCAAACCGCGCGCCAGCACCTGCTGCGGCAACGGTCGCGCCACTCGGCGCCAGTCGTATTCGATACCGCTGGAATTGATCAATGCGGCGCCTTGCACCACGCAGGTTTGCGACTCACCGCGCCGCCGAATGCGAATACGAACGCCACCGTCCGGACTTGCCTCAAGCCCTTTGAACGAAGCCGCCTGAATCCGCAATCGCCCTTCTTTATAAAGACGCTCAACCAGCGCCGCACTCAACGGTGGCGAACGGTGGTGATGACTTTCCCACCACGGCCGTACATGCCGTACGAATTGTCGACGCTGCGTGTCAGTCGCCTGACTCCACAAACGAGCGATATGCACCCGAACCGTGTCCAGTGGCGCCTGCCAATCGATGCCTTGTGCAATGGCTGCCTGGCATTGCCGACGCAATTCGCGCAGCAGCTGTCGTGGCGTTCGAATGCTGTGATCGCTGCCAAGAAAATCGATCCAGCCCGGTGGCTGTCGGCGCACATGGGGCAACAAGCCGTGCCGGGAAAACACTTCGATCGGCCCGCGATGCCCGGCTTGCTCCAGCGACACCACGGCATCGACCATGGTCAGGCCGGAGCCGATGATCAGCACCGTCGCTTGCGGGTCGAGTTGATGCATCGCCGCGACATCCCACGGATCAAGCGCGGCGGCGTTGAGGCCGCTGGAGGTTTTCTGCGGGGTTCGCGCGGCAGGGAACATTCCGGTCGCCAAAACCCCGTAGCCACCGCGCAGTGCCTGACCATTGCTCAGCGTGAGCTGCACCGAACCGGCATCGACTTGCAGGTCGACGACTTCCGCACGAATGTGCTCAACGCTTGAGCCAGTCTGCGCCCCGACTTTACGGGCTTCGGCCAGACGCTGCTGCACATAGACGCCGAACAATCCACGCGGCGCAAACAGTTCGCTGACCGGCACGTCCTGCTCGGCCGATTCAGGCCAGCCACCGCCGGCAATGTGCTCGGTCAGCCATTGCGTCAGATCATCAGGATTATCCGGATCGACGCTCATACGTGCGGCGTTGCCGTTGAGCGTGTGTCCCAACTCGACCGCGCTGTACGCCTCGCCCCGTCCCAGTTCCGCACGCGGCTCAATGATCAGGACCTTGCGCCGGCCAGGCAGACGTAGCAATTGCACCGCCAGCATCGTGCCGCTGAGGCCACCACCGATAATCAGGATGTCTGCGCTCTGACTCATTCAAATCACCACATTGCGAACAAACCGCGCCGCAACATCCCCATCATTGCGATAGGAATGCGGCTGGTTGCTGGCAAACATAAAAAACTCACCGGTGCCGATGTGCTGCGGCTGATCCCCGAGCATCAGGGTAAGGCAGCCTGCAAAGACGAAAATCTGCTCGCTCCAGCCCTCGGCATCTGCTTGCGACGGGTAGACCTCACCCGGTTGCAGACACCATTCCCATTGCTCGACTTCACGAGTCGCCGTGGCTTTGGAGAGCAACACCGCTTTGCTGCCCGGGTGGGTTCCTGCCCAGGCCACCTCGTTGATGCGGCTCGGGTCGCGGGCATCCGGCGCTTGGATCAGATCGCTGAACGCGACATCCAGCGCTTCGGCAACGCGATCGAGGGTGGTCAGGCTGACATTCTTCTCGCCCGCCTCGATCGCCACCAGCATGCGCCGGCTGACCCCGGACTTTTCTGCCAGCGCGGTCTGGCTCATATCGGCGGCATGCCGTAGACGCCGCACATTCAGGCTGACGTGTTGCAGAACGGACGCCCGTTGCGTTGAATCTTTGTGCACTATATTGCTCACTCGGTGAGGTTGGGCAGTATACTGCGCAACGTTGGGCGCATTGTGCGGCCTCCTTTTTAAAGTGCGCAAGGTCATGACGTCGCAGAACAGCTCCTCCACTCCTCTCCGTTTCTCTCGTTTCAGCAAAGCCGAGTGCGTGCTGGTGCTGATCACCATGATCTGGGGCGGTACCTTCCTGCTAGTTCAGCACGCGATGACCGTCAGCGGCCCGATGTTTTTTGTCGGTCTGCGTTTTGCGGCGGCGGCTTGTATCGTTGCGCTGTTCTCGTGGCGTCATCTGCGCGAACTGACCCTGTTTGAACTCAAGGCCGGCGCCTTCATCGGCGTGGCGATCATGCTCGGCTATGGCTTGCAGACGGTCGGTCTGCAAACGATCCCGAGCAGTCAGTCGGCGTTCATCACCGCGTTGTATGTGCCGTTTGTGCCTTTGCTGCAATGGCTGGTGCTGGGGCGACGCCCGGGGCTGATGCCCAGCATCGGCATCATGTTGGCGTTTACCGGTTTGATGCTGCTGTCAGGCCCGTCCGGCGCAGCGCTGAATTTCAGCCCTGGCGAAATCGCCACGCTGATCAGCGCTATCGCCATCGCCGCCGAAATTATTCTGATCAGCACCTATGCCGGTCAGGTCGATGTGCGCCGAGTGACTGTCGTGCAATTGGCAACCACATCGGTGCTGTCGTTCCTGCTGGTGGTGCCTACCGGGGAAATGATTCCGGATTTCTCCTGGACGCTGCTGGTGACCGCCCTGGGGTTGGGCGCGGCGAGTGCGGCGATTCAGGTGGCGATGAACTGGGCGCAGAAAAGTGTTTCGCCAACCCGGGCGACGTTGATCTATGCGGGCGAGCCGGTATGGGCCGGGATCGTCGGGCGGATTGCCGGGGAGCGCTTGCCAGCGATTGCGCTGGTGGGCGCGGGGTTGATTGTGGCGGCGGTGATTGTCAGTGAATTGAAGACCAAGGGCAAAGTTGCAGTAGCCGAAGCTGAGCTGGAGCGGGAAGCACAGGGGTAAAGCTCCGAAGCCTTCATAGTCTGAATTATTGCTATCGCGAGCAGGCTCACGCCTACAGGGGAACGCATTCCAAATGCAGGCCTTCGCCTGCTCGCGATGAGGCCAATCGAAGCAACATCGATCTACCTGAAACAATGCCAAACAGAAAATTCCAGACTACTTTGTAGGATTCTGAGACATCCTGGCGTTTGGTGATCAGGGAGCTGGCACGTATGATGCTTCACAAACTTCCGCAGATTAGAAGCCTATGTCCCTGATAGTTCTACTGCTTCTGCCATTCATTGGCAGCTGTCTGGCAGCGGTGCTGCCACACAACGCGCGTAATACCGAATCCCTGTTGGCAGGTCTGGTCGCTTTGATCGGCACCGTCCAGGTCGCGATGTTGTACCCGCAAATTGCCCACGGCGGCGTGATCCGCGAAGAATTCATGTGGTTGCCCAGCCTCGGTCTGAACTTCGTTCTGCGCATGGATGGCTTCGCCTGGCTGTTCTCGATGCTGGTGCTGGGCATCGGCACCCTCGTCTCTTTATATGCCCGTTATTACATGTCGCCGGACGATCCGGTGCCGCGTTTCTTCGCGTTTTTTCTGGCGTTCATGGGCGCCATGCTTGGCCTGGTGATCTCCGGCAACCTGATTCAGATCGTGTTCTTCTGGGAGCTGACCAGCCTCTTCTCGTTCCTGTTGATCGGCTATTGGCACCACCGCGCCGACGCCCGTCGCGGCGCTTATATGGCGTTGATGGTCACCGGTGCCGGCGGACTATGCCTGTTGGCGGGGGTCATGATTCTCGGCCATGTCGTCGGCAGCTATGACCTCGACAAGGTCTTGGCCGCCGGCGACATGATTCGTGCACACGCCCTCTACCCGATTCTCCTTCCTCTGATTCTTATCGGCGCACTCAGCAAAAGCGCCCAGTTCCCTTTCCATTTCTGGCTACCGCACGCGATGGCGGCGCCGACACCGGTTTCGGCTTATCTGCACTCGGCCACCATGGTCAAGGCCGGGGTTTTTCTGCTCGCACGCCTGTGGCCGTCGCTGTCCGGCAGCGAAGAATGGTTCTACATCGTCAGCGGGGCTGGCGCCTGTACGCTGTTGCTCGGTGCGTATTGCGCGATGTTCCAGAACGATCTCAAAGGTCTGCTCGCTTACTCGACCATCAGCCACCTCGGCCTGATCACATTGTTGCTGGGCCTGAACAGTCCACTGGCTGCCGTGGCGGCGGTATTCCACATCCTCAACCATGCGACATTCAAAGCCTCGCTGTTCATGGCCGCCGGCATCATCGACCACGAAAGCGGCACCCGTGACATCCGCAAACTCAGCGGCCTGATCAAACTGATTCCCTTTACCGCGACGCTGGCCATGGTTGCCAGCGCCTCGATGGCAGGTGTGCCATTGCTTAACGGCTTCCTGTCGAAAGAAATGTTCTTCGCTGAAACCGTGTTCATCAACGCCACGGCGTGGGTCGAAGCGGCACTGCCGATTGTCGCGACCATTGCCGGTACGTTCAGCGTTGCCTACTCGCTGCGCTTTACCGTCGATGTGTTCTTCGGTCCACCGGCTACCGACCTGCCGCACACTCCGCACGAGCCGCCGCGCTGGATGCGTGCGCCGGTGGAATTGCTGGTATTCACCTGCTTGCTGGTGGGGATTTTCCCGGCGCAGATCGTCGGTCCATTGCTAGCGGCAGCGGCATTGCCCGTCGTCGGCGGCGAACTGCCGGAATACAGCCTGGCGATCTGGCACGGCCTGAACGCACCGATGATCATGAGCCTCATCGCCATGTCCGGCGGCATCATTGTCTATCTGTTGCTGCGCAATCAGCTCAAGCGCGGACGCTTCAAATACCCGCCGTTGGTTGGCCGCTTCAACGGCAAGCGCCTGTTCGAACGCAGCCTCGTGGTGATGATGCGCCTGGCCCGACGTCTGGAGCGGCGACTCGGCACCAAGCGTCTGCAGATGCAATTGTTCCTGATGGTATTGGCGGCGGTGCTCGCCGGCCTGATCCCGATGTTGCACAGCAGCCTGAGCTGGGGCGACCGGCCAAAGATTCCCGGCTCCATCGTCTTTGTCACCCTGTGGCTGCTGGCGATTGCCTGTGCCCTCGGCGCCGCGTGGCAGGCCAAGTATCACCGTCTCGCTGCTTTGACCATGGTCAGCGTCTGCGGCTTGATGACCTGCGTCACCTTCGTCTGGTTCTCCGCACCGGATCTGGCGCTGACGCAACTGGCAGTCGAAGTGGTCACCACCGTGCTGATCCTGCTCGGTCTGCGCTGGTTGCCACGCCGTATCGAAGAAGTCTCGCCACTGCCAAGCAGCCTGCGCAAGGCACGCATTCGTCGTCTGCGCGACTTGCTGCTGTCGATTGCCGTCGGCGGCGGCATGGCGCTGCTGTCCTACGCCATGCTGACGCGGCAGACGCCGAACGATATCTCTTCGTTCTACCTCAGCCGCGCCATGCCTGAGGGCGGCGGCAGCAACGTGGTCAACGTGATGCTGGTGGACTTCCGCGGCTTCGACACCCTCGGCGAAATCACCGTGCTGGTCGCCGTGGCGCTGACCGTATTCGCCCTGCTACGGCGTTTCCGCCCACCGAAAGAAAGCCTGCAACTGCCTGCCCAGCAACGCTTGCTGGCGCCGGACGTGGTCACCGATCTGGTCAACCCGCGCTCGGCGAGCGACACCGCGCTCGGCTTCATGATGGTGCCGGCCGTGCTGGTGCGCCTGTTGCTGCCGATTGCGCTGGTGGTGTCGTTCTACCTGTTCATGCGCGGGCACAACCAACCGGGTGGCGGCTTTGTCGCCGGTCTGGTGATGTCGGTGGCGTTCATCCTGCAATACATGGTCGCCGGTACACAGTGGGTCGAGGCGCAAATGAGCCTGCGGCCACTGCGCTGGATGGGCACCGGGTTGCTGTTTGCCACCGCTACCGGCCTCGGGGCGATGGTCGTCGGTTATCCGTTCCTGACCACGCACACCTGGCATTTCAGCTTGCCGGTGCTGGGTGACATCCATATCGCCAGCGCATTGTTCTTCGATATCGGCGTGTACGGCGTGGTGGTTGGTTCGACGCTGTTGATCCTCACCGCCCTCGCCCACCAATCGGTGCGGGGCCACAAGACCGCATCGCTGCCCAAGTCCGTCGCCAGCAAAGGAGCCGTCTGATGGAAGAAGTCATCGCAATCGCCATCGGCGTGCTCGCCGCGTCCGGCGTCTGGCTGATCCTGCGGCCACGGACGTTCCAGGTGGTCATGGGCCTGTGCCTGCTGTCGTATGGCGTCAATCTGTTCATCTTCAGTATGGGCAGCCTGTTCATCGGCAAGGAGCCGGTGATCAAGGACGGCGTCACCCAGGATTTGCTGCACTACACCGACCCGCTGCCACAGGCCCTGGTACTCACCGCGATCGTCATCAGCTTTGCCATGACCGCGCTGTTCCTCGTCGTGCTGCTCGCCTCGCGCGGCCTGACCGGCACCGACCATGTCGACGGCCGGGAGCCTAAAGAATGATGGCAATGACTCACCTGATCGCAGCACCGATTCTGTTGCCGCTGCTGACCGCCGCCATCATGCTGATGCTCGGCGAGCGGCACCGACCGCTGAAGGCGAAAATCAACCTGTTCTCCAGCGTCGTCGGTCTGTTCATTTCGGTGCTGTTGCTGCAGTGGACGCAAACCACTGGCGTACCCGGTTCCATCGGCGTGTACCTGCCGGGCAACTGGCAGGCGCCATTCGGCATCGTGCTGGTGGTCGATCGGCTGTCGGCGCTGATGCTGGTGCTGACCGGGATCATCGGCGTCAGCGCCCTGCTCTTCGCCATGGCACGTTGGGATGGCGCCGGTTCGAGCTTCCACGCGTTGTTCCAGATTCAATTGATGGGCCTGTACGGCGCGTTCCTGACGGCGGATCTGTTCAACCTGTTCGTGTTCTTCGAAGTGCTGCTGGCCGCGTCTTATGGCTTGCTGTTGCATGGATCGGGTCGGGCGCGGGTCTCGTCGGGGCTGCATTACATCTCGATCAATCTGCTGGCCTCTTCGCTGTTTTTGATTGGCGCGGCACTTATCTACGGCGTCACGGGCACGTTGAACATGGCCGATCTGGCGCTGAAGATTCCGCTGGTGCCGGAAGCTGACCGTGGCTTGCTGCACGCTGGCGCGGGGATTCTCGCCGTCGCGTTCCTGGCCAAGGCCGGTATGTGGCCGCTGAACTTCTGGCTGGTGCCGGCCTACTCCTCGGCCAGTGCGCCGGTCGCGGCGATGTTCGCGATCATGACCAAGGTTGGCGTCTACACCCTGCTGCGCCTGTGGACCCTTCTGTTTTCCGGGCAGGCCGGAGCCTCGGCATTCTTCGGTGGCGACTGGCTGATCTACGGCGGCATGGCGACCATGGCCTGCGCGGCGCTGGCGATTCTCGCCGCGCAACGCCTGGAGCGCATGGCCAGCCTGAGCATTCTGGTGTCGGCCGGTATCCTGTTGTCCGCCGTAGGCTTCGCCCAACCGAACCTGATCGGCGCAGCGCTGTTCTATCTGGTCAGCTCAACGCTGGCATTGAGCGCGCTGTTCCTGCTGGCCGAGCTGATCGAACGTTCTCGTTCCGCCAACGAGATCCCGCTAGAGGATGAAAGCGAACTGCTGCCGCGCCCGCAGGAATCCCTACAACCGCCCAAAGGCATCAACCTCGATGACGAGCAGAAAGCCGTGGTCGGTCAGGTCATCCCGTGGACCATGGCGTTTCTCGGCCTGAGCTTTATTGCTTGTGCGCTGCTGATCATCGGTATGCCGCCGCTGTCTGGCTTCATCGGCAAACTCAGCCTGATCGGCGCATTGCTCAATCCGCTGGGCCTGGGCACCGCTGCGCCGATTTCCATCGCTGCATGGGCGTTGCTGGCGCTGCTGATCCTCACCGGCCTCGCGTCGTTGATGGCGTTCTCGCGCCTCGGCATCCAGCGCTTCTGGACGCCGGAGGAGCGCCCTTCGCCGCTGCTGCGCAAACTCGAATGTGCGCCGATCTTCCTGTTGCTGGGGCTGAGTATCGTCCTGACCTTCAAGGCTGAACCGCTGCTGCGCTACACCCAAGCCACCGCCGAGGCGCTGAACAACCCGCAGCAATACGTCATGGCGGTGCTCGGCACCCGCGCTGTTCCGAGTCCGGAAGCCAAATCGGCGATGCTGGAGGTGCAGCCATGAAGCGCGTGTTTCCTGCACCGTTGTTGTCGTTGGCATTGTGCGTTCTGTGGCTGACCCTGAACCTGTCGATCAGCCCGGGCAATCTGCTGCTCGGCGCGATGCTGGGTTTTGCTGCACCGTTGATGATGCGCAAACTGCGTCCGAAACAGGTACGCATTCGCCGCCCCGGGACAATCCTGCGCCTGTTCTTCCTCGTCGGTCGTGACGTGGTGGTGTCCAACCTCATCGTCGCGTGGGGCGTGCTCAACGCCGGTCGTCGCCCGCTGCGCTCGGGCTTTGTCAAAGTGCCGCTCGACCTGCGCGATGCCCATGGCCTCGCGACCCTGGCAATGATCTGCACGGTGGTGCCCGGCACGGTGTGGTCGGAGCTGGCGCTGGACCGCAGCATTCTGTTGCTGCACGTCTGGGATCTGGATGATGAAGCGCAATTCATCGAGCACTTCAAGACCACCTACGAGCGGCCGTTGATGGAGATTTTCGAATGAGCCCATTACTGTCGAACGCCATCCTGCTGACGCTGTTCCTGTTCTCGCTGGCCATGGTGCTGACGCTGGTGCGTTTGTTCAAAGGCCCGTCGGCACAGGATCGAGTCCTGGCGCTGGATTACCTGTACATCGTCGCGATGTTGATGATGCTGACCCTGGGTATTCGTTATTCCAGTGACACTTACTTCGAAGCGGCGCTGCTGATTGCGCTGTTCGGCTTCGTCGGCTCGTTTGCCCTGGCGAAGTTCCTGCTGCGTGGCGAGGTGATCGAATGAATGCTGAATTGTCGCTATGGATCGAGATTCCGGTGGCGATCCTGCTGGTGCTCAGCGGTCTGTTCGCGCTGATTGGTGCAATCGGGTTATTGCGCATGAAGGATTACTTCCAGCGCATGCACCCGCCGGCACTGGCCTCAACGCTGGGGGCGTGGTGTGTGGCGTTGGCGTCGATCATCTGCTTCTCGGCGCTGAAATCCGGGCCGGTGATACATGCCTGGCTGATTCCGATTTTGCTGGCGATCACTGTGCCGGTGACGACCTTGCTGCTGGCGCGGGCGGCGTTGTTCCGCAAGCGCATGGCCGGGGATGATGTGCCGGCCGAGGTGAGCAGCCGCCGCACCGAGAGCGGTAGCTGAACCGTTACAAGATCGCAGCCTTCGGCAGCTCCTACATTGGAATGCGCTCCCCCCTGTAGGAGTTGCCGAAGGCTGCGATCTTTTGATCTTGCTTTTCTAGACCCAAGCCACCGCCAACAACCCCGCCCCCAACACCGCACACAACGGCGAATACACCCAGGTATCCAGCCGCGCAAACCGCGAATCCTTCACTTCCTTGAAAAAACCGACCAGGTTCGAATCACCAATCGCCCGGGCAAACATCAACAGCGCAATCGCGCTGATCACCCATTGCAACGCCTTGTGCGTCACCGCCGGCATGCCCCAGCCCACCCGCATACACACCAACGCCGCAATCACCAACAATGCCGCCGCCACAATCAACGTGAGCCAGCCAGACGGCTTGAACGCCGGCCGCACCGTTGCGACAAATCCGCGCACCGGCACCTGCGGCACCACCACCGCAGCCGCCCACTGCCCGCCCAGCGCCCAATACACGTGCATCAAGGCGATCACCGCAAACGTTGTCACCAGCCATTGAGCCAACACAAAGGTCATGGTTGAAATCCTTGGAAAGGGATTTGAACAAATCATCCTAGTCGGATTTTTTTCAAGTGCACGACCGATCAGCGGTACGGTAAAGTGCCGCCCCATGAAATTCTCCCGTTCCGATCGCTCACTGCTGGCCTGGATGCTCTATTGCTGCGTCCTGTTCAACGTGTTCGCCTGCAGCATCGGTCACGGACAAATGGTCGGCATGCAGCTCAACGGTATCGGCGGCCAGTTCTGTACAGTCGACCCGGCCACTCAAGCGCCGCTCGCCAGCAACCCCACCGAAGAACAACTGCCCACCCTGTCCAAGGCATTTGGCTGTCCGCTGTGCTCGGTCGGCGGTGGCATGGGCCCAGCATTCAACTCCAGCCTCACGCTGGCGATCCTGCCCGAACACCACAGTCCGCCGCTGGCGCCCATCGTCAGCGCCGACCTCCCTGCCCGCTTCACCTGGCCTTCAGCCAACCCTCGCGCCCCACCGCTCGCCTGAGTGTCTCTGCCTTTTTGATTTGTCAGCCCACTGCGCCAACGCGCGGCGTTCGCCTGTGCGCTGACTCCTAGATAAGCATTCAGGATTCAAATGATGAAACAACTCACTTTGCTGGCGAGCCTATGCGGCTGCCTGTCCGTTAACGTCTGGGCGCAATCCACCGTGGATCTGGCGCCAATCACCATCGATGGCGAGTCCGGCAGGGAACCGGGCCTGAGCCTCGACCAATCCAGCGGCATGGCCTCGCGCCTCGGCTTGAGCGTGCGCGACACACCCGCCTCGGTGGCCATCGCCAAGCGCAACGACATCGAGCGCCATGGCGCGCAGAACTTCCAGGACGCCGCCAACACCTTGCCCGGGGTCAACGCCAGTGCGCCGCCGGGATTTGGCGGTTTCGTTTCCTATCGCGGCTTCACCAGCAGCCAGATCACCCAGATGTTCAACGGCATCAACGTTTCCGGCGGCCTCGCGCGGCCTGTCGATTCGTGGATCTATGATCGTGTGGAACTGGTCGGCGGCCCGTCATCGCTGATCAACGGCGCGGGCTCCGTTGGCGGCTCGCTGAACTACGTAACCAAACTGGCCACCCGCGATGAACAAGCAGTTGAAGGCCGGATCAGCTACGGCACTTACGACACCACCGAAACGGCGTTCGGCCTCAACCATGCCCTGACCGACCCAAGCGCCGACGTCCAGCATTACGCGCGACTCGACGTCAGCCACAACACCAGCAACGGCTACATCGACCGCCAGGAGCGCGATGCCTGGAGCGTGGCGTTCTCACTGCTCAGCGATCTCACGCCCGACCTGTCGCACACGTTGGCGCTGGAATATCAGGACGAACACGAAGACAGTCCGTACTGGGGCACGCCCGTACTCAATCCCAAGGCCGGCGAGTTGAAAATCGATAAACACAATCGCTTCAACAACTACAACGTCGAGGACGGTCGCTACGAGCAGCGGACAATTTGGGTGCGCTCGATCATCGACTACCGGATCAACGACAGCACCACCCTGCGCAACACGCTGTATCACCTCGACAGCCAGCGCGATTACCGCAACCTCGAAACCTACCAGTACAACGCCGACAACACGGCGGTGAACCGTTCGACTGCCTATCAGGTACGCCATCAGGGCGAGCAGAACGGCAACCAGTTCGAACTGCGCCACGACAACACGCTTTTCGGTCTCGACACGACGTGGTCGGGGGGCTTCGAATACAAGGTCAACCAGACCACTAACTCGCCACTGAACGTCAAAGGCGCGAGCACGGTCGATCCGAACAACTATCGTCCGGGGCACTTCTACGACATCCCGGGCACCAACCCCAAACTGATCAGCGACAAGACCAACGAGGTCACCACCAAGGCGCTGTTCGTGGAAAACCGGCTGGCGTTGACCGACAAGCTGTCGCTGCTCACCGGTCTGCGTTATGACGACATTGATCTCGACGTGACCAACCATCGCACCGTGACCGCTGCCAATCCCAAGCACCTCAAGCACAGTTGGGAGCCGGTCACAGGCCGCGCCGGCCTGACCTACCAATTCATTCCATCGGCCAACGTCTACGTGCAATACAGCACCGCCGCCGAGCAGCCGAACGGTACGCAGGACTTCGACGTTTCGACCGGCAAACAGTGGGAGATTGGCAGCAAATTCGATTATCTGAATGGGCGTGGCTCGGCGACGATTGCCGCCTACACCATTGAGCGAAAGGACTTCGCGGTGACCGATCCGCTGGACCCGACCACCAGCATTCCGGTCGGCCAGCAAACGTCAAAAGGCATCGAAATCGCCAGTTCGCTGCGGATCACCGACAAGTTATTGGCCGAAGGTAACTTCGCATGGGTCGATGCGCAGTACGATGATTTCACCGAAAAGAATGCCGCCGGGGTGGTGGTGTCGCGCAAGGGCAACACGCCGACCAACGTGCCGGATCGGGTCGGCAATCTGTGGCTGACGTATGACTTTTCACCGCAATGGCAAGGTGGGGTTGATGCGCGGTATGTGGCGTCGGTGTACGCGGACACCGCCAACACGATGACGGTGCCGTCGTACACCCTGTTTGGCAGCTTCCTCAGCTACAAGGTGGATTCGCACACCACCGTGACCGGTCGCGTGCGTAACCTGACCAATGAGGTGTATGCCGAATTTGCGCATGTTTCGCCGGCGTATTACCTGGGGACACCGCGCACCTTCGAACTGGCCGTGCAGACGAAGTTTTAAAAGCATCGCGGGCAAGCCCGCTCCCACAGTGTTTGGTGTCGTACATAAAATTTGCATTCGACGACAATACCTGTGGGAGCGGGCTTGCCCGCGATGAGGCCGGGCGCTACAGCCTCTATTTCAGATCAGCCGAAACCTTCTCCGCCACATCCTTCGGCAACCAGGCCTGCCACACATCCGGGTGGGCCTTCATGAACGCCACCGCCGCATCACGCGGCGCCGTGTGCTTCTCGCTCATCTCGGCCAATGCCTTGTTCAACGGTTCGATCGGAAAATCCACCTTGCTGAAGAACTCGGCAATCTGCGGATACTGCTTCTGAAACGGCGTAGACACACCGATCGATAGCTTCGAGGCCAGTGACCGAGTGGGTTTCGGATTGGGATTATCAGCATCAGTCAGCGTCTTCCACGCTTCGGCGTCAAACGGCGGCTCTTCAAGTTGCACCAGTTTGAATTTGCCTAGCAGCGGCGTCGGTGACCAGTAGTAAAACAGCACCGGTTTGCCGCGACGAATCGAAGAGCTGATCTCGGCATCCAGCGCCGCGCCCGAACCACTGCGGAAATTGGTGTAATCGTCCTGCAACCCATAAGCCGTCAACTTCTGCTTGTTGACCACTTCCGAGGTCCAGCCGATCGGGCTGTTGAGGAAGCGCCCCTTGCCCGGGGTTTCCGGATCCTTGAACACGTCCTTGTACTTTTTCAGATCACTGACACTGCGCAGCTCCGGTGCCAGCGGCTTGATGCCTTTGGCCGGATCGCCTTTGATCACGTACTCCGGCACCCACCAGCCCTCGGTAGCGCCCTTGACGGTATCGCCCAGGCTGACGACTTTGCCTTCGGCCTCGGCCTTGACCCACACTGGACTGCGCCCGGCCCACTCCTCGCCAATGACCTGGATGTCATTGTTGGCCAGTGCGGTTTCCAGCGTGATGGTGGTGCCAGGCAAGGTGTCGGTCGGCAAACCATAGCCCTTCTCGACGATGATCCGCAGGACATCGGTAATCAGGCTGCCACTTTCCCAGTTCAGGTCGGCAAAATGGATCGGCGCCTGGGCGGCCATCACCGATGGCGCTGATGTCAGCAAACCGAACGTGGCCACGCTGGCGGCCAATAACCGTCGAAATCCGTTCATGCATTGCACCTCGTGCTGTTCACAGCAATGGCAGGATGGCCTGACAGAAGACCGCAAGCCTCTGAATACTCAGTCAACTGACTGTAGCCGAGGTTCCTGCTTTTTCCGGGTCATGCTGCGGACGAGGTTATCAATCAGACTTTTCCTGCAAGCGTTGCAGCTCGCGTCTGACCATGCTGGCGTATTCCGCAGGGCGCAACTGGTAGATCTGCGCAGCCAGCCAATTCAGCCAGGCGCCTTGCAGCTCAGCCTTGGCGGCGAACAAACGCTGGGCTTCCTCGCGTGCAGTGTCGAGGTTCTGCGAATGGAAATCCGCGCGGCTCACTCGCTGGCCTTGAACGTCACCAGTTCGCCCTTGCGCCACTTGGCGGCTTTGGCGGTCACGGCTTTCAGCGTTTTAGTCAGGCCTTCCTGCAATTGCTGATGAGCGGCGAACACGGTCACCACGCTGTGGCCTTCCTTGAACAGGATCGCGTGCCCGTCAGCGGTCTCGACGAAAGCGTAATCGCCCAGTCCATAGACCGTGAGTTTGATTTCGCGAAAACGGATATCCATCTTGCCGCCTTCACGGCTGGGCAAGACCGATGCACTGAAATGATCGCCGACCTTGAGCTTGAGCCCCGGCTTGTCATCAACCACCAAGGCGCTTTCGGTGTCGATCTCGGCCACGTAAATGCCTTCGGCGTTCTGCTCGGTGATGTAAACAAAACGCGACTGGAACAACTTGACCAGCTTTGCACGCAAATCACCCAACACGAACAAAGCATGCATATCGAGATTACTGACTGCCAAAGAAACATCCCCACATCTGAAAAAACCGCACACGGAAAACGCGCACGGCAAAAAAACGGCCAGGCCGATGTCACTGCCAAATAAATCAATAAAGCCCGAATCGAGCAGAGTGCTCATTCAACACGAGGCTGGTAAGACTACCGGATTGTCACTCGCGAAACTCATCCCGAAGTCGCCAAAGCTTGAAGGAAAAATCCTCACCGTTGGCAAGAGCAGTCTGACTACGAACTTTAGGGAAAATTCTCACGAAAAAAAGCACTTTTCCGACATATCGCTGGCGAAAAATTGCTTTAGATAAGCCCTGTCGCCAACGGGTACTGGCGATTCTAGAGCAGCGATGCTCATTCCGACTACCCGCAACGGCCTGTAAATATCGGCCAACTGATGAAAAGGACTTCATATGTGCACTCGGACTCACTTTGCCATGACCACAGACGCCCGGATCGAATCACCGCTGATCCTGCGTGCCACTGATATGAGCGACCATTGCCCACGTTTTCAAGTCGTACCGGCCGGCAACGCCTTCTTCCACATAAAGGAAACATCGACCGGCCGTGTAAGAGGTTTCCGTGAAGATCACAACGAAGCCTGCGCCCTCGCCCGCTCACTGGAATCAAAGATCGAACTCCTGGCGAGTGGCTGCCTCAGATAAAGAGAGCGACCGATTGTGCCGCCCCGGCGCAAATCAAAAAGGAGAACACGATGGATCTTGAAGGTTATAACTTGAAAACTCTGTTCGATCAGTTGGGTCTTCCTTCAGAAGGACCGGAGATCGACGATTTCATCGAAGCGCATTCTCTCGATGCTGACACCAAACTAGTCGATGCCCCTTTTTGGTCGGACTCTCAAAAGCAAACGCTGCAAGAGTGGATCGGCAAAGACGATGACAGGGCAATCGTCTTCGACGAACTGAACGTACGCCTTCACGACGGCAAGTAAACGCACTCAGTGCAGGCTGTCACCACACTCGGCTTGCAACTGCGCGAGCCATGCAGCCTTGCACTCCTCGGCCTCGTCGCGACTGGCAAACGCGGTGCCGCGACGCTCGCCATTGAGCAATACCACCCAGCAAATGCTGCGCCCCATTGCGCGCAGTCCGGCCGGTACGCCACTGCCGATCATCACCGCGACATCAACTCTGCACTGCATGCAGCCCTCCCGAAATCATTAGCAACCTAACTAAGTCGTCAGATTAATGGTTTCCTTCGAGCGGAAACAGCAAGCTCCGTGCACAGATTCATTGCATCAGAAGTAACAATCGCTCAACGCGGTTTTTCCGGCTTATAGCCCAGACGCAATCCACCCCAGTGCCGGCCCTTGATCATGATCGGCACCGACAAATCATGCATCAGCTCACCGGTGTCGCGGGTGTAAGTCTGCAACAACACCGGTTGTTGATGGCTGCCGCAGCGAATACCGGTGCGGTCAGCAAACTTGCGTTTGGTGCGATTGTTCACTGCGTCGACCTGCGCATCGCCGGTTAACGGCTGACTGAACATCTGATTGTGCGTCGGCACATAACCCTGTTGCGTACAGGCAATGGCGAATACCAACCCCTCGTGACGCGGCAACAATGGCTCCTGAATCGCCGGCAGCACCTGATCGGTGTAGCGGTCGAAACGGGTTTGAAATTTCGCCGGTTGTGTATTCGGGATCGGCTGATACTGACGATCAAACAGGTCCTCAAGGCTGATCCGGCCCTGCTCGACATCCGCCTCGAAACGCGCAGCAATCTGGCTCGCGCCCTCGCGGGCCAGATCGTAGATGCGCTGGTGATAGTCATCCAGCCCGACTTCGGCAAGACGCTCACTGATGGTTTCCGCCTGCCCTTCCATTTGCACTGCGGCTTCAGCGAGGCGGCGAGTCTGTTGATCGCTGATCGCCAGATCGCTACGCATCTGTTCGATGGCCTTGAACAGGCTGTCGAGTTGCTCACGATTGGTTTCCGCGCCCTGAGCAATTTCACCGACCTGACTTTCCACACCGGCTGCCAGTCGCGCGATGTTCTCCAGATGCTGACCGGTGTGCTCGACCTGCTCGACACCGGTCTGCAGATCACTCGACAGCTGGCGAATCTGCTCCACCACCTGCGCCGTGCGTTGTTGAATGTCAGCGACCATCTCACCCACTTCACCGGTGGCCGACGCCGTGCGCGCCGCCAATCCACGAACCTCATCCGCCACCACGGCAAACCCGCGACCATGCTCACCGGCTCGCGCCGCTTCGATCGCCGCGTTCAATGCGAGCAGATTGGTTTGACTGGCGATCGACTGAATCACCAGCGTCACGCGCTGAATATCATCGCTGCGCAGACTCAAGGCTTCGATCAGTTCACGGCTGGCATTGGCGCGCTGACTGAGTTGATGCATGCGCGAGATCGAATCCACCAGCTCCGTGCGCCCCGCTGCGCTGCTGTGATGCGCCTGACTGGCCGCCTCAAGCGCGGCACGGCTGAGTTGTGAAGTGGCGTGTTCGGTCGCGATCATCACCTCGGCATTGCTGACAATCTGCGCCGCCGCATCGAGTTGCGATTCGAGTTTGCTCGCCAGTTCCTTGACCGAGAATGCCACGCCAGCCGCCGACAAAGCGTTATGACTGGTGGTGTAGGAAAGGTCGCGGGTCAGTTCGGACATTGCGCTGCCAGTGTCGGCAGGCTGGACCTCGGGGATGGCGCGAGAACGCAGGCGCGGCAGCCAGACGATCAGCACCGCCAGCGGCATGCCAATGTACAGCGACCATCCACCCAGCGTCATGCCGGCCAGCAACAGCATCAGGGCGATGCTTTGCAGGGTCGGTGCGATCCAGCGGTTTTTCGGCAAAAGCACTGGTGCAGGCAAAGCCCCAACCAGAGATCCGTCTCTCGTCATATCAACACCCCACGCTTGTTCTCGTTATTGTGACTGCATTAAACGCCACTACAACGCCATTATCCATGGTCCGTTAGTCGTGGGGTCTGTGGCAGGTCAATGGAACGGCGCGGGCTTATTGCAGACGAGCAAAAACAAAGATCGCAGCCTTCAGCAACGCCCATGTAGGAGCTGCCGAAGGCTGCGATCTTTTCAAGGTGCCCTGTTGAAAGGGTCACCCCACAGAATCAGGCCTGACGCTGGTGCTTGTCGATCTGCTCGTGACGCTCTTGAGCTTCGATGCAGTACTTGGTGGTCGGGCTGATCAGCAGACGCTTCAGGCCAATGGCCTCGCCGCTGTCATCGCACCAGCCAAAACTGTCTTCCTTGATGCGCTCAAGGGCTTGTTCCAGTTGCGGCAGCATGCGCTGGTCGCGATCGATCGCGTTTACCAGCCAAGTGCGCTCTTCTTCAACCGAAGCCGCGTCCGCCGGGTCAGCCGGGGTGTCCAGGCTTTCGATGGCGATACGATTTTGCTCAATGCGCTCGTGGGTTTCGACTTTCATGTTCTGCAGCAGCTCAGTGAAGAAAGCGTGCTGCTCTGCATTCATGTAGTCATCTGCCGGCATGGCCAGCAACTTGTCCTTTGTCATTGATATCTCTATAAAAAAACGTGCATTAAGGCGAATTAGGGAGCGTTTCGGCGAACCGCGAGCGGTCGGCGAAAAGGCATCGTTTATTGCAAATGCCACCCGGCACTCAATTTACGAGGGGCGGCAGTCTAAGGCCCGAATGAGGCCTCAGCAACTGTAAATACAGGGAATTTGTCCGACAACGTCCGGAAAGTGCTCTGACACAGCGTTCACACGGCCATCGGAGTGCGTTTATAGCAAGAAATTCAGTCGAGCGGCTGTATATAGAAGACAAACGGCTAACCACACAGCGCCCAGACGCAATTTTTTACCACGCACTGCATCGTTTCAGCAAAGCAGAACCGCAAAAGCCCCCCTACTATCAGGCCCACCGTGTGATCAAACAGTCTGAAGGATGACCTATGCCCCGCCCCGATCTGCCGGCCACCGACGAGGTTTCACTCGCCAGCCCCCCGATCAATGCCGAGCGCCTGCTGCAACTGATCACCGACGAATACGACGCCCTGCCGCGTCAACTTAAACGCATCGCCAGCTACATCAGCCAGCAGAGCGACCGGATCATGGTCGACCGCATCAGCGACATCGCCCGCGAGTGCGAAGTCCACCCGTCCGCCATCGTGCGCTTCTCGCAACGCTTCGGTTTCAGCGGCTTCAGCGAAATGCAGGCACTGTTCCGCAGCGCCTACACGCACAAAGCCTCACCGGTGCAAAACTACCAGCAACGCATCCGCAGCATGATCGCCAACCAGTCGCAGCAAGCCAGCGCCGGCGACCTCGCCCGCGAATGCATCGACGCCACCCGCTCCGGCATCGAACGCCTGGGCCGTGAACTCGACGACGCCGCGTTCGAAAAAGCCGTCGACCTGATCGTCAACGCCGACAACATTTATGTCGTCGGCGTGCGCCGCTCCTTTGCCGTCGCCGACTACCTCGTTTACAACTTGCAACACACTCAGAAGCGCATTCACCTGGTTTCGGGGCTAGGCGGTAGCTATCGCGAGCAAATGCGCAGCGTGCGTGCGAACGATCTGGTCATCGCCATCAGCTTCGTGCCCTACGCCAAGGAAACCCAGCACTGCCTGCGCTTCGCCCGACAACAGCAGGCCAACACCCTGATCCTCACCGACAGCCACCTCTCGCCGCTGGCGAAACTCGCCGACAGCGTATTGCTGATAAACGAAGGCAGCGCCCTCGCCTTTCGTTCGCTGAGCGCGACGTTGTGTTTGTGTCAGGCGTTGTTTGTGGCGGTGGCGTATCGGCTGGAACTGAATGTTGATGAGATCCACGAACAGGCGGGGTTTGACGACTGACAACCCAATACAGCGACGACCTGCCCGAGCAGATCGACGCTGTGATTTGCTGCCACCTACTCGAGATTGACCTTGATGATCTGTTTCAACGGAAAGGTATCAATATTCGACGCTTCGACGACTTTGCGATCCTTGATCAACGTGTCGATATCAATGTTGATGCCCGAATAACCGATAGCCACCGGTGTATCGAAAACTTGACGCAACGTCAGACTCGTCGCGGAGGACTTCACCACTGAACCGGTCACACCCGGCATCGCAGGCGTTACGGACTCCACGCGTTTACGGATATCAGCGTTGACCTGTGCCAGTTCCGCCTCTTTCTGTTTAACAAGCGCCTGATTGGTCGCCGGCACGACGGCCGCTGGCTTGTCGGCAGCCGCCTTGGTATCGCCTGCCTTGGCCACTGCGGACTTCCCGTCTGCCGCGCCATCCCCCTTGGCAGTTGGCTTTAGCGCGCGAAGCTGGTTCTCAATAGCCGTTTTGCGCTCATCCAGATCTGTCAGTGCCCGTGTAACCGCAGCCAACTGCGCACCGTTGCTTTCGGTCGAGGAAACCACCACATCCAACGAGCGCGCCAGATAGACCTGGGTTACCAGTACAAGCACAGACGTCGTGTCATTCTTGTCGTTGACCTTCGCATCGTTTTTCAGCGAAACCACCGCATTTGTCAGCTTGTTGCGTTGAGCGTCGGTGTATTTGCTTAAATATTTGTCGGCCGCAAGATGGGCATCGCTATACAGCACCCCATATGTTTCCGCCAATGGCACCGAGTACGCCACCGAATATCCCGACTTGCGCGCGCCCCCAAAAAATGCGCCGATCGCGCTATTGCTGACCCCTAGCCCGATATCACTCTCAGCCAGTGAGGCAAAGGTGAAACCGGGAAAGGCCACCAGTGCATTCATTTTCACGTTGGTGTTCGGTACAAAAAGGTCCGGAACACTGGTCGCCGTCACAAGTCCGGATTTGTCCACCGGAGTTTTCTGCGCGGTGATGTAAGGCGCGGCCTTCTTCAGTTCCTCATCCAGCCTCATCCGATCAAACCAGACCGAACTCATGTAGTAATCAGCGGTTTTCATTTTGTTACCGGCCTTCGCGGCTCTTACCACATAAAAATCGCCTACTTCAAAGTTGCCACGCGGCGGAAATATCGGTTTGAAGTTCAACTGCTCCGTATTCGCCGACCACTGCTGCACGACCGCCCCGCGCTCCGGGCGGCTACTGCAAGCGACCAACCCAATACACAACGCACAAATCGTCAAACGATGAAAATTGTTCATGACATGCCCCTCGGACCCTTTTATGTGACCGACGGCGCGCACTCTTACTGCGCGCACGGCAGTGCCTCATCGCTCTAGGGTTGATGGACTGCAAGGGAGTAATACAAACGAGTACTGAATCAGAGGGCCTGAGCTCGCTTAACTTTTCCATCCCTGGACGGTGCTGGCACTTTGACTATAGATCCGCCAAAACACCTCGCAAGGTCAATGAAAGCCTTTATTTTCGGATGTTTCAGCGATGTAACAGTTTCTGTTTCACGGCTATTACAGAAGGCCAAAACTTTTTTCCCGGTAGTCAACCAACAGCTTTTCCCGCTACATTCGATCCCCATCGTCAGGTCGTGATTTGCCAAAGGAGTTGCACATGAAACTGATCGGAATGCTCGACTCACCCTACGTGCGCCGCGTAGCCATCTCCGCCAAACGCCTTGGCATCGACCTCGAACACGAGTCGGTCTCGGTGTTCCGCCACTTCGAGCAATTCCAGCAGATCAACCCGGTGGTCAAAGCCCCCACGCTGCTCCTCGACGACGGCGTGGTCCTGATGGACTCGACCCTCATCCTCGACTACCTCGAATCCAGTTCCGGCAAAAGCCTGCTACCGACCGACCTGAAACAACGCGCCCACGCCCTGCGCCTGATCGGCCTCAGCCTCGCCGCCTGCGAAAAAGCCGTGCAGCTCTACTACGAACGCAACCTGCGCCCGGCCGACATCCAATACCAGCCGTGGGTCGAACGCGTCGAAGGCCAACTCGCCGCCGCCTTCACCGCCCTCGAGCAAGAACTGGAAAAAACCGGCCTGCCCACCGACGGCACCCTCACCCAGGCCGGCATCAGCCTCGCCGTCGCCTGGAGCTTCACCGACCTCGTCGTCCCCGACCAGATCGACACCCGCCGCTACCCCCACATCGCCCAATACACCGCCTACGCCGAAACCCTCGAAGCGTTCGTCAGCACCCCGATGACCTGACCATGAGCACCACCGACACCGCCGCCCCGGCGTTAAAGGAAATCTTCAACGCCGAGCGCTTGCAGCACATCGCCCGCGAAATGAGCGCCGTGTACCCGGCGTTCAAGGCCAAGGCGTTTCTCAAACACGCCCAGGCCGGACTCGCTGAATTATCAGTGATGCAACGCATGGCGCGTGTCAGCGAAAGCCTGCACGCCGTGTTGCCGCTGGACTACCAAGATTCCCTAGAAGTGCTTTTCGAACTCGCGCCAAGGCTGAACAGCGGATTCGTCAGCATGTGTTTGCCGCATTACGTCGCGAGCTATGGCGGGCATGCGTTCGACACCTCCATGGACGCCCTGAAGTACTTCACCACCTTCGGCTCCTCCGAATTCGCCATCCGCCACTTTCTGCGCAGCGACCTGGAGCGCTCGCTGGAACGGATGCACGACTGGACCCGAGATGAAAATCACCACGTTCGACGCCTCGCCAGCGAAGGCAGCCGCCCTCGCCTGCCTTGGTCGTTTCGGTTGGACGCGGTGCAGGCGGATCCGCAGTTAGCCGCCGGGATACTGGATCGGTTGAAAGCGGATGAGAGTTTGTACGTGCGCAAGTCCGTGGCGAATCATTTGAATGATGTGACGAAGGTGCATCCGGAGTGGGTGTTGGACACGATTGAAGGTTGGTCGTTGGAGAACAAGCACACGGCGTGGATTGCGAAGCATGCGTTGCGGAGTTTGATTAAGCAGGGGGATTTGCGGGCGTTAACGGTAATTGGCGCCGGGGCGAAGGCTGAGGTTGAGTTGCTGGATGTGCGGGTTGAGCCGGCGGTGGTGAGGTTGGGGGAAGCGATTACGTTGTCGTTTGTGGTGAAGTCGACGGTGGCGCATGAGCAGCGGTTGGTGATTGATTATGCGATTGACTATGTGAAGGCGAATGGCGGGGTTTCGGGGAAGGTTTTTAAGTTGAAGACGGTTGTGTTGGTGGGGTTTGAGAGTTTGGTTGTGGGGAGGCGGCAGGTGATTAAGGATTTTACGACACGGAAGCATTTTGTGGGGCGGCATGGGGTGCGGGTTATGGTTAATGGGGAGGTTTTGGGTAGTGTTGCGTTTGACATTGTTGCGGGATGAGGTCGTGTTTGGATTCGTTGACCTGGCAGTACTCGGATTGATTGGGAGTTACGGATGGGGCTGCTTTCGGCCAAAAGCGGACAGTCTGCATAATAAATATTTCCCCTTTTTTTCTTAAGCAAATCCGCCGATTTGTCGCGAATCAACCACGGTTGGCGACTGGGGGGCTAGTGAAGCTATCGCTTACCAATGAAGTGCAACGTGCCCGGCCAGTCAACGATCCTTGCTGATCTCAGTGAGAAGGCAGGAGAAAATAGACAAGGTTATGAGCGAGGCTGTCATGCCAAAACGATGGCATTGATATAGTATGTAGACATCCTACAATTTCTGATTAAAAGTTTATTGACTTAAATTAATGCAAGAGCGTGTCTTCTTTGCTCCATAAGGAAAGATAATATGTTAGCAAGTAGTAAGCAGTACAAAGAAAATATTGAGCTTGCGCCAAGTGACTGGTTGTTCTGGAAGGATGAAGACTTTAATAATTGGAGGCGACAACATGACTTCCCTAGGATTGTCGCATTCTTGTTTGATAGTTTACCTTATTTTTCCTTATGGCTGTCTGAACAGGTTGGATTGACTGAAGCAGATTTGCTGTTTCACGGCCCATCCAGATTCATAAAATCCTATGGAGAAAATGCAACTTATATCGAACACGACGTGGGAGTCTCAATTTTTAAAGAATTCCCCGCCAATGAAGTTGTCAGATATGCGTTTTTTGGGAAAAGCGATTCTGGAAAAACAGCTCGCTTTAAGATTTTGAGACAGGTTTTATTTGTAAGCTATATTGATTGGGCCTATTCTAGAATGGAATGGGCTTTTCCTAACAAGCTAAAAGACATCAGGGGTATCGCTCTGTTCTTAACGCCTTCAGGAAGAACATCAAAATCCTCAGACTATTTGAACAGCAATTCAAATATACAACTAAACATACCATTATTCATGCCAAGCTTTACCGTGGACTCATTGAAATCAATGCCTTTTGTAAAAGCTGCACCGAGGCTCGAACTGCTCAAGCTTGGTGGAGGCGGAGTAAAAATAGCAGACGGTGTAGTGGGGGAAAAAAATCTCGAATTTACAAATATTGACAACCTGACTCTTATCTCTCCAATCATCACCAGCTTTCAAATCATCGCATTTTCCACATTGAGAAACTTCAAAGTTGTTGGTTCTATTCACGCGATAACGTTTCATCAATGTTCAGTTGAAATGACCGTAAAAAATGGCGATTTATCTTCCTGTCAGTTTGAGCATGGCGATCACAAGATAGAACTGAGCAACTCAAAGCTTGACAGGTCTTCGATAAGGTCGCGGCGACTTGATCTGAAGCTGTCTGCTACCGAGCTTTTAGATTGTCGCTTAGAATATTCTGATATATTCAATTCCTCACCCAATGAAAAGAAAAACCTCCACAAGTCTGCAAAAATGATTTTTTCACATTTAGGGTATCCTGATTTGGCTGGAAAGCATTTTTTGACAGAGAAGAAATCAGACCGGAAACACAGGTGGAAAACCTTCTCAAGTCCTAAGTCTGCCACAGGAATAGGACGCAGATTATATGCGCTGATTGGTTACTTATGGATGTCTCTACAAGAATTATATTGGGGGTATGGGGAGAGACCTTTCAATATAATACTATTTTCAATAGCTATTATTTCTATAACTTCGTCACTCGGTTACTTCAAGCAAGACTCTAGCACCTATAGCGATGCGTTAAGATCGATTACATTTTCCTTCCAGTCTTATACTAATATCTCGATAGTGGAAATAAATCAGGCCAGTGAAGCACTTAATATGATCGGGGCAGCCATGTCATTTTTTGGTTTAATATCAGTAGGCCTACTGGTGGCTTCGTTGGCATCTAAATCAAAAAACTATAACTAATGGAATATAAAGAAAGAGGGCCGATCCTCTGGGCACTTTCCGCTCTTGGCCGACTCCCGCCTGTCGTGATAGACAGAAATCGGCCAGAAGCAGCCGATCAATAGCTCTCATCAAACTATGGGAAATTCGTTCATTCCCGTGTTGGATTAGCGGGTTCGAGTTTCAGTCGCACATAACTCGCCTCGCCTCGAAGCCCGTCCGCTGCATATGTCTTAACCAGTTGAAGGTTCTCAACATCATAACTGATGCCGTCTACAAGGCAAGCTTCAGCGACGCGGGGGGTATTAATGTGCAACGAGACATAATGAGCCTTCGTCCATCCAAGAATCGACTTGTGCAACGGCCGATTTTCTTTGTCGTAATCTCCGTCCCGCATTTTCAGTCCCATAACATTCAGGCAGAACCCGAGAATTTTTGCCCCTTTAAAATTCGGGAAGCTATTCATTCCGATTATTTCGTCATACAAAAGCCGGCGCAGCTTGAATTTTATCACCCGGCCTCCGGGTCCATTGAGCTCGCGGGAAATCGGGCCCCAAATCGAGTTGTGCTGGATAGACCAGCATTCCCACTGCGGCGAAACTACGGACGAAGCATGAAAGATGACCTCGAAAATCATGCTGGCTATGTCATCGTAGAGCGACTCACGTGGGTGGCCGTACTCCGCTCTCACGCGAAGACGGACATGGTTGGGTTGTCCTTTTTTATCGAGAATTTTTACCGCATCTCTAATGAAATCCATGACTACCTTGAGGCACTGAGCGGCATCGCTTTCCCAGGTATTGGCTACCGTATTAAGCTTATACAAGCCGGAAACGGCATTCTCAATGTAGTCCTTGGCGCGATACAGCGCAGTAGAGTGATTCCAGTGTGGGTTATCCACCTGGTCGCGCAGAGTGATCAAAACCAGTCTGCAGTAGGCCTGCCACTGTACGGCGGTCCATTTAAATCTTCCGACACTATCAGGATCAAGCAGCGTCCGTATGGTATCGACCATCATGTGGTTTCCGAACATTGCATGGCTTAGTGGTTTATGGTAGCCAATCAATCCTGACTCATATCCCATTGCTTCGTGATAGAGAAACGAATTTGTATTCAACAGAGCTTCTCTCACGATATTTTTAGCGAAAATTTCGACTTGGATGTCGTATTTTTTCGTCTGGCCCATTTCATTAAAGAACGCCAAGGCGGTACCCGATGACGACTCAACGATTACACGACAGAGGCGCTTGTCGGCGATAAGAAGTAGAATATCGTTCGCATAGGCCTCCACGACCGGCAAGTCCGGTTGTCCGTCGTCATTCTGTATGCGACGACTATTTCGAAGTACTCTTCGCTCCGTCGCATAGTGCACTAGCGCCTTAGCCGAGTACGTCAGTTCGTCAGCGATTACACTCAGCTCTTTTGAGTCGCCTTTAAGAATGCGGCGGTACAAAGTTTCCGCGTAGCGCTTGGCATTGCGCTTACCGAAAGTCGGCCGTCTGATAAAAGCGAACCATGTCCAAGTTAGGAACGTAAGGAGGAAGATCCCTGCGAGGAAGGCCTGCCATAAGGGTGGTGTTAGCATACCGCCTTTGGGCACTAGCCATCCTTGAGCACGCCATAAGTCGGTCAACAAGGTGAGTACACCTACGATAGCGACAACGGAAAAGGTCAAGCGTTGAAGGGGTATCGGCGCTGTTTGCACGCGGAAGTGGTAACGAACGTCGCCAATTGTCCAAGCGAGAACCATGAGAGCAAGACCGGCGAGAAACTCCGAGAAGCCGAAAAATTTAGATCCGTTCGGATCAAGCGGAATGAAACACACAGCCGCAAAGCACTTTTCCATTACCATGACTATCCTTTTACGCAACTGTCGAGCGTGGGCCGTGCCTTAGATGCGGGTGTTCGGCGAGCATTGTCTGCGCGAGGTTGAATTCGTTGGACGCAGAAAAAACATACCGCTCGCTCCATGCAATTTGTAGTGAGTTGAAATTTTCAACATTGGCAACTGAATACTGCACCGGTTTACCACTTAAAAGGGTTTCGCTCTTGGCAACGATTCCCTCAGGATCAGCCACCTCATCTGCTCCTCGTCCGTCGATCAATGATCCTGCGCTACGGTGTACAAGATCTGTCAGGGTTGGACACCACATCGCCAGGGCGCGAGTGGGTGAAAGTGGAAGGTAGATTTCAATGCCTGGGCTGGTCAGTCCAAGATTCCCACGGTGAACCCGCTCAGTCATGTTCTGACGCGTTAACGGATTATCGCTTAGAAGGAAGGGATGTTGTCTCGATGTCGCAGCTAGAGCCCAATCCTTACTTAGGAAGTGAGCTGCATAAATCGATGGCGCATTGAAGACAATCCTCGCTGTGTGCTCTTTCGAATCGCTGTCTGGAATATCGCGAAGTAACTCTTCGGCTTGCGACCCTGGAACGATTAGATCGCCTTTATGCTTGAGGTGGTCCCTCAGCAACGTCGGGAACGCGCTCCACTCTTCGCGAAAGGTCTTGGTTCTGGTGAGTTGCACTGCAAGGAACGAAGCTAAAGTGACCTTTTGCTCATCCGAAAGGTACGAAAGCGAGTCAGCATCGAGGATCGTGCTGACCACTAATTTAGTGCGACCCTCTAACTCAGAGAGCCACGGCTCGATCGATAGGGGCTGTCCTTGATACTCAAAGTCGTAGAAACGGCCCTCACTGGCAAGATTCTTTGTATTTGAAGGAAAGCTTCGACTAGTGGACTTGTCATAGGCCCAAACCTGGTCTTTCTTCCCGTTACCGAAGTTCCGCATGAGAAATTGCGGCACGTAGTGCTGAACTTTTGCGTTCTTCATCTGAGCGGTGGCCTGTGGTGTGTCAGAAGTGTTCGTGGAGAAAGATACCTCACTCAGTGAGAAAAGCGACAAGGATGACGACACGCCGTAACGACCAAGACTACAAAGCAAAATCAATGACACAGCCTATTCGACATCACCGTGTCCAGCGTCCGCTTCTGGCCGAAAGCGGACCTTCGTTGAAACCAAAACTGACGCGCTAGCTGTCAAAGATGATTACTAAAAACAATGCCACTAAAAGACAGACAGGAGAAGTGTCTCCTGCCTGCTTCTACCAACTCCCGTACGGTATGCCGAATTTGTCGATATACCACTTGGACTTTTCGCTAACGGGATACGCATAGCGCCCATGGTTCTTACCTTGACTAGGCCCTAGCGGTTCAACTTCTGCCTGTGCTCTAGCGACCTTGACGGGACGATGGCACTCGTCCCGAACAAAAACCTGTACAACGCCCCCTGGAGCCAAACCCAAATAAATAGATGCGCTATAGCTGGCCTGTTCCTCCGGTGTTTCCGGGCAGCGCTGACTGACTGATTGCACCATCAGTTGCCTCGCCTCTTCAGGCACACCCAACCAAACCTGATAGGTCTGCGGTTCAACAATGGATTGCCAGCGCACATAAATGCGTTTGGGCAAGCCAGCGCCAATCACTGGTGTCGCAGCCGCACCTAGCGCATGCCAACCGCGCGCGGGCTCTTTGCCATTTTCTGGTTCTCCACCAGCGGCCGTCCCTCCTCCTGTGCGCGTGAATAGCTTGCCGTTTATGTCTTCGACGGCACTGTCCTCAACCCAAACCTTCATGTAATAAGGTTCGGTGAACGCAAGCTCCCACGATTCGGACTTCGGGTTTTCCCGGATAGAGGAGAGGCAGACTGGCAACCGCTCAGGAACAACACACATACCGCCACGATGCATTGCTTCATTGGTTTATCGCTTACCAACTACCGTAAGGGATGCCGAACTTATCGATATAGCGCTTGGACTTTTCACTGATGGGATAAGCGTAACGCCCTTGGGTTTTCCCCTGACTCGGCCCCAACGGTTCGATTTCGGCCTGCGCTTTCGCCACTTCCACTGGATGGTGACATGAGTCTCTTACCCAAACCTGGATGGCCCCGCCGGGAGCTAAACCCAGATAGACCGAAGATATATAGGTAGCTGTCTGGCCTGGAGTTTTCGCGCAGCGTTGATTCACGGATGTCAGCATCAGTTGTCTGGCCTCTTCGGGTATATCCACCCAGGCTCTATAGGTCTGAGGTTCTACGATGGACTGCCAGCGAACGAAGATCCGTTTCGGGAGATCAGCACCCACTACTGCTTTCGCGGAACTGCCCACACCGTGCCAGCCTCGCGCCGACTCTGTTCCATCTTCTGGCTGCCCACCCGATGCGGATCCCTTTCCCGTACGAAGAAACGTCTTTCCTTTGATGTCTTCGACGGAAGTGTCTTCAACCCACACCTTCATGTAGTCAGGTTCGGTGAAGCCTAGCTCCCACCAAGGAGATTTGGGGTCGTTTTTGGCTGATAGCAGATCGTTTGATTGGCAACCGCTAATCAACAGGACACAAAGCATCGTTGTAAGTTGTTTCATCGGATGATGATTACCAACTCCCATACGGAATACCGTACTTGTCGATATAGCGCTGGGCCTTTTCACTCACAGGGTAAGCATAGCGCCCACCGTGCTTCCCTTGCTCCGGACCTAGCGGTTCAACTTCGCCTTGGGCATGAGCGACTTGGACCGGGCGGTGGCATGAGTCTCTGACCCACGCTTGTAATACACCACCCGGGGCTAGGCCCACGTAAAGAGAGGCCATATATCGCGCCACTCTTTCTGGAGTTTCCGGGCAACGTAGGTGCGTTGAGTCCACCATCAATTGCCTGGCTGATTCTGGGATTTCGATGAATCCCTTGTAGGTCTTCTGCTCTGATATGGACTGCCAACGAACGAAGATGAGTTTGGGAAGATCGGCACCAGTTACCGGAATACCAGAGCCACTGACAGTGCCCCAACCACGGGCGGACTCTGTGCCATCTTCGGGTTCACCTCCGGCAGCGGTTCTCCCTCCTGCCTGGAAAAACATCCTGTTTTGAATGTCCAGAACGGAGCTGTCCTCTACCCATATTTTCATGTAGTCCGGCTCAACAAACCCTAGTTGCCACCACGGGGACTTAGGGTCACTTTCGCCACTTTCTGCGGCTCTCGTCTGGCAACCCGCCAACAGAAAAACGCCCAGCAGAACAATCAACGCTCTCATTACCAAAGCTTCCAATCAGGTACGTGTGGGTGTTGTACGCGAATTGCGTCTGCCGTCGGCGCGTTGATGTAAACGGCTTCTATGCCGCTTGCATCCCTCCTGCCGAGGGGATGATTCCAGTTCGCGGAGGTGTGAATGTATTTGAGCTTTAGCAGCTTTTCTTCCTCAGCCGTGGTGCTGTAGTCGCCGGCGACAAAACGATTACACAATGCTTGCAAGTCATCTGGCACAGCGTACTCATCGCTCTCAGGCATATCGATGAACTGGACGCCCTTTTCCTTCGCCAGTTGATACATGACTCTCAAGTAGACGCGCGAGAGCTTGCCGCTCACTGGTCGCTTGAGTTGCAGCGCGGCGTACACACGCTTCTCTCGGGGTGCCAGTCGATCCTGATTGTCCGTAGGGAGTAAGAGCGCGGCCGGTGTGACAACTTCCAGTAGATTTGCAGGCCACCCTTTGGCAACCCACTGACTTTTCAGGCGTGCAGCATCCCGGTAGATCGATGTAGTTGCAACGTCAGTTTGGACTGAGACTTCAAGCGCTTGCATGGGACTGACCAACACGCATTCCTCGACTTCATCGAGGTAGCTTCCTCCGATATCCGAATGGACGCCGGGAAAGGTGTATTCCGGATGGTCGGGCTTAACCCGACTGAGCGCGAAGTTGGCGCGGCACTCATCGCGAGCTACGAGATGGACAACATCTTTGAAGAATCTGCGATCCAGATAAAGCTTCACACCGGGAGCGATAGGGCTCGTCACTTGACCAAGGTTGGTAAAACCGGCGATGGATGGCACCGTGTCGAACAGGCCGATAAATCCCATTTTGATGCCGTTGCCATACTGGCTATCAAAACTGCGGCTGAAATCTTTGGCGCTGTTGTTCAAAAAGCTTCCTAGTGGCCCTTGCTTGCCTCGCACGATTTCATTTGAGAAGTGCCGTGCAGCTGCTGCACCACGACTGAAGCCAAACGTATCAAAAGTCAGAGACACTATTTCACTGCCAGGACTATCTAGCAGGGCTTCTTCGATAGTTTGTTTTATTTGTGCGAATGACGCCTGAACACGCCCCGCAACACCGGTATCACCCCGGCCCATGCCAGAGCCTACGGCGCTGTCTTTCTCATTGTTTACAGTGCCAATACCGTCGACATAGATAGGACGCGATATGCATCTAAAGGCGCCTGCGCCCTCAGCTTTCTCAGTCTTTTTGTATAAATCATGCAGTTTTTTAACATTGGTTAGGCCGGCTCCGTAACTGCTGTCCGGGTCGCTCATGTACGGCATGCAACTGACAGGAATATCCTGAGGCGCAATCGGATGCTGCGCCCCACACAGCAACCCCGCCGCCGTGTTGTTCGCATTATTCCCAGTGCCATCAAAGAACACCCCAATTCTCAACGCAATCCCGATTTTCTCAGGTTCGCGCGCAGGTTCTTTCCCGTGCTTCTCATATTCCGCCCAACGCTGGGCGTGAATATCGACGGGTTTGGCTTCTTCGTAGCGATAGTTTTTCGGGGGGTTGGGTACGTAGCCACTCATCCATGTTTCCTGGTTCTGATCCTTGAGAACGGCCCGAAGGTTGACAGCCGAGGCTGGGGGGCGCAAGCCGTGGCCGTTTGCCAGCCGGGGTGTTACCGCAGGGTTCGACGAGGGTTTCCCCTCGCCGGGGTGGGGATTAGCTGGCGATTTCGACGTTATCCAGCGCTTGGTTGACGGCGATTTCGCCGAGCATCACGACTTGAGCGATGCCCAGTGCGGTTTTGCGGTGTGGGGTGTCGAGCATGGCGGCGAAATTGAGGAGCATTTCGCTGGCGGAGCCGAGGGTTTCGCTGGCGTTGGCGAGCAGGGATTCGCTGTCGTACTTCGGGTTGGCGAGGTACATGCGTTCGGGTTGTTGGGTGCTGGCCATGATTTGGCTGGCGGGTTTGAGGTAGTGGTCGAGGGCGCGTTCGGCGGCTTCGTGGAATCGCTTGGAATCGGGGGATTCGTAGGGGGATGTGGGGTCGGTTTCGGGTGGGTTGGGTGTTGGTTTGATCATGGTGAAACTCCTAGTTAATAAAAAGGAGCCTTCACATTCGCTACCAAACGAAGGTGGCGGCCATACGCGGGTTGGTAGACCGGTAACTAGGACCCGGCACACCCGAAGGTGTCCTGCGCATGGCCACCATTGAGCAGAGACCTGATGAGGTCTGCAAACGGTTCGCGATGCGACTAGTTATGGCGGGCTACCAAACCCGATCGCTGTTTTTCAGCGACCGACAGACGATAGAACCCGCGACCTAGACGCACAAGCCGGCGGATTCTGGCTTAGTCGTAGGTAACGGCGCAAGGCGTTGTAGGGTTTCGGTGGTTACTTGAGGCTTCGTTTAAACAGTGGTGGTTTTTACTGTTTATTTCGGTCAGTGGTTGATGGGGTGACTGGGTGGGCGACTTCGCGAGCAGGCTCGCTCCCACAGGGGATTTGTGGTGGGTTTGGGATTTGCGGTGACTGGGCTGGCGTTATCGCGAGCAGGCTCACTCCTACAGGGGATTGTGGTCACTTGAGGTCGAATTGGGTGTCGGGGATTGTGCCGGAGAAAGTGGGTTCTACCGGGCCGCTCAGGGTTACGGAGCCTGAGCCATTCCAGTGGACGGTGACGGGGCCGCCGTCGCATTCGACGTTGACGGTGTGGTCGAGCAGGCCTCGGCGGATGCCGTTGACGGCCGCGCCACATGAGCATGAGCCGGAGCCGAGCGGGATGGCGCCGTTGCGCTCCCAGATGCGCAGGCGGATGTGTTGGCGGTCGATGATCTGCACGAAGTGGACGTTGGTTTTTTGCGGAAATAACGGATGGGTTTCGAGGCTCGGGCCGAGGGTGGCGATGTCGACGGTGCCTAGGTCGTCGACGAAATACGTGCAGTGCGGATTGCCCATGTTGCACGCGGTTGGAGCGCCGGCGAGCGGTAGAAATAGTGTGTCGTGTTCTTGCGCCAGAGGGATGTCTTGCCAGTCGAACAACGGTTCGCCCATGTCGACGGCGATCAATCCGCTGGGCGTGCGTTCGCAGGTGAGCAGGCCACGGTTGGTGCGCAGGGTGATCGATGTTCGGCTGGCTTCCCGCATCAACCTGTCCGCCACGCCACGGGTGGCGCTGCCGCACACGTCGAGCGCTGAGCCGTCGGCGTTCCAGAACTCCACGCGCGCATCGGCGTCTGCGCAATCGAGGACCACGGCGAGTTGGTTGAAACCGATGCCGCGATGGCGATCTCCCAGACTTCGGGCGAGCTGACCGGTGACGGGGTTGGTGATGTTGCGTGAGTCGATCACGACGAAGTCATCGCCGTTGGCGTGCATCTTATGGAAGGTGAGTGGCATTCGCTGCGCCTCTGCTGCGCGTCATGTTGATCAGCGCTGAACGTTTGCCACCCGGCGCCGGGCGTTCTTCGATGGAGTACGGCATGAAGCCAAGTTTTGGGTAAAGCAGCAGGCCTGCGGTGTTTTCATTGAAGCAAGACAGTTGCACTTCCTTGGCCTGGTATTTTTCGAAACCCAGCGCGGTCATGGTCTCGACAATGTACCGCGCCACACCCTGGCCACGGGCATATGGCGCGACGATGACGTTGCCAATGCAGCAAATGCCATCGTGCTCAGCCCGGTAGAAATTGGCGAAGCCAACAAACTCGCCGTTGGCCAGAAAAGCCGTGGAGTCGAAGCGTTGGCTGATTGCGCTGTGCATCTGCTCTTCCGTCAGCGGGAAGTTGGCTTTCGGGAACATGAAGAACAGCTCTTGTTCGCCCTGGGGAAAGCTGCAGAGGGTGTTGACGTCGTCGGCCGTCACGGGCCGGTGGGAGAAATTCATCGCTGCCCTGCCCTCACTGTTTACCCGCCAGATGATGCGCAACCAAGGCGTTGGCATGACCGTGGCCGATGCCGTGTTCCTGCTTGAGCCACGCCACCAGTTCCATGTGTTTCTTGTCGGTGATGCCGGCGAGCAGGCTCAGCCAGTGATCGATGGGCTGGCCGTATTTTTTCTCGATGGAGGGGAAGTACGACGCCGGGCCTTTTACCTTGTTGTCTTCGCTCATGCTGCAAGCTCCCTGTGGTCACGACGGAGGGTCGGCGGACGCTCCTTGTCGGCAGGTCATAGAGTGGACGCGAAGTGCGGTTCCGGCAACTGCCCCGCTCTGCCAGACACCACAAAAACCTGTGGGAGTGAGCCTGCTCGCGATGGCGTTTTTTCAGTCAACACTTACATTGACTGGACTACCGCAATCGCGAGCAGGCTCACTCCTACAGTGATATCTGCGTTATTCGGTGCGGCCCGGCAGCATCCGCACCAGCGTGTTATCCCGCACCCAATAATGGTGAAACAACCCCGCCGCTGCGTGCAGCCCGATCAGCCAGTAGCCGGTGCTGCCGATCAGTTCATGCCAGTACTTCAGTTGTTTGCCGAAGTCCGGGTCGATGGCCACGGGTGCCGGGACGTGGAAGCCGAAGTACGGGAACGGTTTGTCGGCGGCGGCGAGCATCAGCCAGGCGAGGATCGGTGTGGCGATCATCAGGCCGTACAGCGCCAGGTGTGTCAGGTGCGCGATACCGGTCTGCCACGCAGGGGGTTTGGGGGTGATCGGCGGGCGTGGCGTGAGACGGCCGAGCAGGCGGATCCACACCAGGGCGAAGATGCTCGCGCCGAACAGGCCGTGGAAGCCCATCAGCAAGCCGCGTGCTTCGCTGCCCTTGGGCAGGTAGCCCTTGATTTCGACGCATGCGTAAACGCCGACAAACAGCGCCAGCATCAGCCAGTGCAGGGTGATTGAGAGTTTTCCATAACGGGTTACGGCGGTGTCGCGGGTCATAAGCTGCGCCTCGTGATTGTCGTGAGTGACGGCCGATTCGTTCGACCGCCTCGCTCCGGTTGTTGGGCGAACCGACGGCGTTACCCTGCCCGCCCAGTCTTAAGAGAGTCTGAAGACAGACCCTCAGGTTAACCTTTTTTTACCTTCAGACTTCGTTAAGAAATGGCTTGGATACTCCGCTCAAACCTATTGAGGGAGGCGTTCTGCCCATGCCCGAATTTGACTGGAACATCCCCCTGCCCCTGCGCTTCGGTCAAGCCGAAACACCGCAGATGACACTGACCGGCGCGCTGCCCGACGACACTCTGCGAGCGACGTTTGAAAGCTTTATCCAGCAACGCTTTCGCAAAGCCCATGGCGCCGATATCCGCCACTTCATGCCCGAGCTGTTCGGCATGCACAACGGCAATGGCGAGTTGTGCGCCGTGGCCGGGGTGCGTCGCGCGCATCTGGAATCACTGTTCCTTGAGCGCTATCTGGATGAGCCGATCGAGCCGCTAATCAGCGCGGCGGCGGATCGTGCGGTCGAGCGCAGCGCCATCGTCGAAGTCGGCAACCTCGCCGCCAGCGACACCGGCAGCGCGCGCCTGAGCATCATCGCCATCACCTACCTGCTGGCCATGGGCGGCCTGGAATGGGTGACGTTCACCGGCAACATCGGCCTGGTCAACAGCTTCCATCGCCTGGGCCTGAAGCCAGTGACATTGTGCGCCGCTGATCCGGAACGATTGGGTGACGAGCGTCAACACTGGGGCAGTTATTACGAAAGCAAACCTTGGGTGCACGTCGGCAACATCCGCGCCGGGTTCGTCCATTTGCGCGATATCGGCCTGTTTACTCGCCTGGGTTTGCCGACTTCGATTGAAGGAGCCTGTCATGTCGCTTGAACTGCAACGCTTCCAGGAAACCCTGCGCGACCATGCCCGGCGCAATGACCACGCGACGGCCCTGTGGGGCGACACGCTGAAACTCGATTACGCCACGCTGTACGCCGAGGTGTTGTATCGCCAGGAGCGTTTGCGCGATGAGCAAGCGCAGGTGATTGCGCTGGCGTTGGACAACGGCGTCGACGCGATGCTCTGGGATCTTGCCGTGCTGTTTGAAGGCCTGACCTGCGTGACGCTGCCGCCATTTTTCAGTGCGGCGCAGCGCGCCCATTGTCTGCAACAGAGCCAGGCCGAGCGGGTGATCGCCGAGCCGGAGCTGGGCGCCGAACTGCTCGCGGCTGGCTATGAACAACGTGGCGAGTTCTGGTGCCGCGCGTTCAGTGGCCCCAGTCGTATGCCGGTCGGCACTGCGAAACTCACCTTCACTTCCGGCACCACCGGCACGCCGAAAGGTGTGTGCCTGAGCGCCGACAGCCTGCTGCGCGTTGCTCGGGAGCTGGATCAGGCCAGCGAAGCCACCGGCCCGCAGCATCATCTGGCGCTGTTGCCGTTGGCGATCCTGCTGGAGAACCTCGGCTGTTACGCCGCGCTGTATGCCGGCGCCATGTTGAGTTTGCCGGGCCAGAAAACCCTCGGCATTCAGGGCGCCAGCGGCGTCGAGATTCCGCGTCTGCTCGGTTATCTGGCCAGCCGTGCGCCGCAGAGTCTGATCCTGGTGCCGCAGTTGCTGCTGTTACTGGTCAGCGCCGCCGAGCAGAAAGCCTTCGACCCGCAAACCCTGCGCTTTGCCGCTGTCGGTGGTGCGCGGGTCTCGGAGGATCTGCTGCACCGCGCGCAACGGGTCGGGCTGCCGGTTTACGAAGGCTACGGCTTGTCCGAATGCGCTTCGGTGGTGTGCCTCAATCGGCCCGGGGCACGCCGCCCGGGCAGTGTCGGCCGACCACTGCCGCATGTCGAAGTACGGCTGGCCGAGGACGGCGAAGTGCTGATCAAGGGTTCGACGCTGCTCGGTTATCTGGGCGACGCGCCGTACGCCGATGAGTGGTGGCCGAGCGGCGATCTGGGCGAGTTCGACCCGGAAGGTTTTCTCTATCTCAAGGGCCGCAAGAAGCACCAGTTCGTCACCAGTTTCGGGCGCAACGTCAACCCGGAATGGGTTGAGTCCGAGCTGACCCAGCGCCGCCACATCGCCCAGGCCTTCGTTTACGGCGAGGCCTTACCGCGCAACCACGCCCTGCTCTGGCCGCATCGCCCGGACTGCACCGACGCCGAACTGGCCGCTGCCGTCGCCGAAGCCAACGAGGCTTTGCCCGATTACGCCCAAGTGCATCAGTGGACGCGCCTGCCGCACCCCTTCACTGCCGCCAATGGCTTGCTCACCGCCAACGGCCGCCCGCGCCGCGACGCCATCGTCGCGCAGTACCACAACCAATTGACCGAATCCGCTGTTTCCGAGGAGTCCGCATCATGAGTTTTTTTGACACCCTGCAAGAAGCCACGCAACAGGAACGCCACGCACTGTTCAACCTGCCGATCATCGTCGATGCCCTGCAAGGCAAGGTCAGCCTCGACAGTTATCGGGCGTTTCTGGCGCAGGCGTATTACCACGTGCGCCACACCGTGCCGCTGATGATGGCTTGCGGTGCACGCCTGCCGACGCGTCTGGAATGGCTGCGCAAAGCGGTGGCCGAGTACATCGAAGACGAATACGGCCACGAGCACTGGGTACTCAATGACATCGCCGCGTGTGGTGGTGATCGTGATGCGGTGCGCGACGGTCAGCCGTCGTTGTCGATCGAACTGATGGTCAGCTTCCTTTACGACCTGATCGCCCGGGGCAATCCGGTCGGTCTGTTCGGCATGGTCAATGTGCTCGAAGGCACCAGCATCGCCCTGGCCACCCACGCGGCGGGCAGCATTCGCGAGCGCCTGGCGTTGCCGGAAACCGCGTTCAGTTACCTGAGTTCCCACGGTTCGCTCGACATCGAGCACATGCAAACCTATCGGCGGCTGATGAATCAGCTCGAAGATCCGGAGGATCAAGCCGCCGTGATCCATGCCTCGAAAGTCGTTTATCGCCTGTACACCGACATGTTCCGTGGCTTGCCGCGTGACGCGGAGGCTCAACATGCAGCTGCGTGATGCGCGGGTGGTGCTGACCGGTGCCAGTGGCGGCATCGGCCTGGCCATCGCCGAAACCTTGTGCGCCGCCGGTGCCCATGTGCTCGCGGTGGCGCGGCATCAGGAGGCACTGCTGCCGCTGCTCAAGCGCTACCCCGAGTCGTTGTGCTGGGTCGGCGCCGACCTGACCTTCCTCAGCGACCGCCGTAAAGTGCTGGTCGCCGCCGAAGCCATTGGTGGTATCAACCTGCTGATCAACGCCGCCGGGGTCAATCACTTCGCCATGCTTGAACAGCTGGATGACAGCGACATCAACGCGATGCTGGCGGTGAACATCAGTGCGCCGATGTGCCTGACCAAACTGCTGTTGCCGCTGCTCAAGCAGGCCGACAGCGCCATGGTGGTCAACGTCGGCTCGACCTACGGCTCGATCGGCTACCCGGGTTACGCCAGTTATTGCGCGACCAAGTTTGCTTTGCGCGGATTTTCCGAGGCACTGCGCCGGGAGCTCGCCGACACCCGGGTCAGCGTGCTGTACGTCGCGCCGCGCGCCACGCGCACCTCGATGAACAGCGCCGCCGCGCAAGCACTGAACGACGCACTCAAGGCCAACGTCGACGATCCGCAAACCGTAGCCTCAGCGGTGACCCATGCGATTGCCGGTGATCGCCGCGACCTTTACCTGGGCTGGCCGGAACGCTTCTTCGTCCGCCTGAACAATCTGCTCCCGCATCTGGTGGATCGAGGCCTGCGCAAGCAGTTGCCGCTGATCCGCCGTCTCAGTGAAAAACCTGACCACGAGTCGCCAAAGCCATGAAAAAACTATCCGCATGCCTGTTGCTCGCCGCCCTCAGTCAAAGCGTCTGGGCGCTGGAACCAGCCGACCAGCAACGCCTCGAGGGCATCCAGCAGAGCTGGGCGCACATTCAATATGAAGTGGCGGAAAAACAGCGCGCCGCCGCGTTCGAACAATTGGCCAACGAGGCCAACGCGTTCACCACGCAGCGCCCGGCGGTTGCCGAAGCGTGGATCTGGAAAGGCATCGTCACCAGCAGTTGGGCCGGTGCCGAGGGCGGCCTCGGTGCCTTGGGCAAAGCCAAGGACGCCAAGGCTGACCTGGAGAAATCCCTGACCCTCGACCCCAAAGCCCTGCAAGGCTCGGCTTACACCAGCCTCGCCGCACTGTATGACCGCGTGCCCGGCTGGCCCATCGGTTTCGGCGACAGCGACAAGGCCGAGCAACTGCTCAAGCAAGCCTTGCAACTCAACCCCAACGGCATCGACAGTCTGTACTTCTGGGGCGATCACCTCTACCGTCAGAAGCGCTACGCTGAAGCCAAAGCTGCGCTGCTCAAAGCCCAGCAAGCCGCGCCGCGCCCGGGCCGCGAAAGTGCCGATGCCGGGCGCCGCAAAGAGATCGCCGCCCTGCTGGTGGACGTGAACAAGAAACTCGACTGACAGGAGTCCGCGTGCGTTTATTACTGGTTGAGGATGACGTGGCGCTGGGTGAAGGCATTCATCAGGCGCTGGGGCGCGAGGGTTACACCGTCGACTGGCTCAAGGACGGCAGCAGCGCGTTGCATGCGCTGCTCAGTGAAACCTTCGATGTCGCCGTGTTGGATCTCGGTCTGCCGCGCATGGACGGCCTGCAAGTGCTGCGCCGCCTGCGCGACAGCGGTTCGAATCTGCCGGTGCTGATTCTGACCGCCCGCGACGCTACCGAAGATCGCATCGCCGGGCTCGACGCCGGGGCCGACGACTACCTGATCAAACCGTTCGACCTGGATGAGCTCAAGGCACGCTTGCGCGCCTTGTTGCGCCGCAGTGCTGGGCGCGCCCAGGCGTTGATCGAGCATGCCGGCATCAGCCTTAACCCCGGCACCCAGCAAGTCAGCTATCAGGGCCAGCCTGTGGCCCTGACGCCCAAGGAATATCAGTTGCTGCACGAACTGCTATCGCCGCCGGGCCGAGTGATGACCCGCGATCAACTGATGCAGCTGCTTTACGGCTGGAACGAAGAAGCCGAAAGCAACACCCTCGAAGTGCACATCCATCACTTGCGCAAGAAGTTTTCCACCGACCTGATCCGCACCATTCGCGGCGTGGGTTATCTGGTGGAGGAGCGTCGATGACCTCGATCCGCCGCCGCACGCTGACCTTGATCATCGGCCTGTTGCTGGCCGGCCTCGCGGTGCTCAGCACCTTCAACCTGCACGACAGCAACCACGAAATCGCCGAAGTCTACGACGCACAATTGGCGCAGAACGCGCGCCTGCTGCAAGGCGTGATGCGCATGCCCTTGGCCAGCAAACAGCACGCCGAACTGTACCAGGCGTTCAACTCGGCGCTGGGCGAAGCGGTGCCGCGCGGCGAAGGTCATCCTTACGAACGCAAAATCGCTTTTCAGGTGTGGAATCCTGCCGGTGATGTGCTGGTGCACACCGCCAGCGCACCGTCCTTCAGGGCGCCGCCGACTCAGCCCGGCTTCAGCGATGTGGTGGATCTGAACAATCGGCACTGGCGCGCTTTTCTCCTTGAAGACAAACAGAACGGCCTGCGCATCTGGGTCGGTGAGCGTGACGATGTGCGCGCCGATCTGGTCGACCGCATCGTCCGCCACACCCTGTGGCCGAATGTGGTCGGCAGCTTGCTGCTCGCGGCGATGGTCTGGCTGGCCATCGGCTGGGGCCTCAAGCCCTTGGCGAACATGGCCGAGACCTTGCGCGCCCGCCACAGCGGTTCGCTGGAGCCGTTGCAACTGGCGCCGCTGCCCAGTGAGCTGGAGCCGATGCAGGCGGCGCTCAACCGCATGCTCGCGCAGATCCAGGAAGTGCTTGGCCGCGAGCGGCGCTTTATCGCCGATGCCGCCCACGAAATGCGCACGCCGCTGGCGGTGCTGCGGGTGCATGCGCAGAATCTGCAGGAGGCTGGCACCGAACAGGAGCGCCGCGAATCGCTGGCGTTTCTGATCGCCGGGGTCGACCGCACCAGTCGCTTGGTCAACCAGTTGCTGACCATGGCGCGCCTGGAGCCGAAACCCAATCCACCGCCGCTGCAACCCATCGACCTCAGCGAAACCGTGCGCAACAGCCTGGTGCAACTGACGCCATGGTTGCTGAGCAAACACCTGGAACTGGCTTTTGAAGACAGCGCTGAACCGTTCAACATCATGGCCAGCCCCGGCACGATCGACATTGCCCTGAACAACCTGATCACCAACGCTGCGAACTTCTCCCCCGAACACGGCGTGATCACCGTGCTGCTCAGCCAGTCCGAGGGGTTTTATCACTTGAGTGTCGAGGATCAGGGGCCGGGCATTGATGAAGCAGATCGGGCGCGCTTGTTCGAACGTTTCTACAGTCGCGGCAATGCCCACGGCGCGGGGCTGGGGCTGACTATCGTCAACACCATCGCCACGCAGTTGGGCGGACGAATCACGTTGGCCAACCGCGCCGAAGGTGGTTTACGCGCAACCTTGTCGATTCCCGACGGGCATCCGCGCCCCGCATCGCAACGCAGCACCCGCGAACCGCCGCAGAGTTGAGCCTGTTGCGGAAACAGAAGCACCATCGCCCGCTGAAAAACAGTGGCCGCGCGTCGGAATCTGATCCAGATCAGTTCCCGGGGCTGACATCGGTGTAGAACAGACTCAGCGCACTCTCCTGCGCGTTGCTCGTTCAGCCCCGATGGAGGCTCATCTCATGCTCACTGTCAAAGACCACAATGACCGCGCGGCGCCGGCCTATGCCGCGCACCAAGGTGAATACTGGATCGAGTCGCTCAAGGATGGCCGCCACGTCTTGATCCGTGCCCTGGCCGCCAAGGATCGCCAACGCGAATATGCGTTCATCAAGCGCTTGTCGCCCGAGTCCCGACACCTGCGCTTTCTCGCACAGATCAGTGAGCCGGGCACCGCGTTGCTCGATCAATTGATGGACGTCGATTACAAACAACGCGCGGCCTTCATCGCACTGGTTCACGAAAATGGCGAATTGATCGAGATCGGCATCAGCCGCTACGCCGCCACGGGCGAGCAGGACTGTGAATGCGCCGTCACGGTCGCAGATGAGTGGATGCACCTCGGCCTGGCCACGTTGCTGATGGAACATTTGATCAAGGCTGCCCGGCACAACGGTTTCAAACATCTGTATTCGGTGGATTCGGCCAGCAACACGGGCATGCGCGACCTCGCCCGATCAATGGGCTTTGAAACCCACAGCGATCCTGATGATCCGCACCAGGTCATTCATCGCCTGAGTCTGCAGCGCATTCCTGCGTCCTGCACCTGTAAACAGTGCGGGGCGCATTGCCGATCAAGGCGTGATCGCCACCTTCATCACCCCATCGCGCTGATGCGCGAACAGTTCATACGCGGCTTCGATATCGTCGAGCTTGAAGTGGTGGGTCACCAGCGGCGACAGATCGACGCCACCGCTTTGCACCACCGCCATCAACCGGCGCATGCGTTCCTTGCCGCCGGGGCACAGGGTGCTGACGATGCTGTAATCGCCCAGCCCTGCCGCGAAGGCATCGTAGGGAATGCGCAGGTCCGATGCGTAAACCCCCAGACTCGACAGGCGTCCGCCCGGGCGTAACACCCGCAAGGCAGACTCGAACGTGACTTGGGTGCCCAAGGCTTCGATAGACACATCCACGCCGCGCCCGTCGGTCAACGCCATGATTTGCTCGACCACGTCGCCGTCCTTGAAATTGACCACATGGGTCGCGCCCAACTGCCGCGCGACACTCATGCGCTCGGCCACCGCGTCGACACCAATGATCACGCTCGCGCCCTTGAGCCGCGCCCCGGCCACCGCACACAGGCCGATTGGCCCCAGCGCGAATACCGCAACGCTGTCGCCGATACTGACTTCGCCACGTTCGGCGCCGGAGAACCCGGTGGACATGATGTCCGGGCACATCAGCACTTGTTCGTCGCTGAGCCCGTCGGGAATCGGGCACAGGTTGGCCGAGGCATCGGGCACCAGGACGTACTCCGCCTGACAGCCATCGATGATGTTGCCGAATTTCCAGCCGCCGGTGGCGCGAAAACCGTGGCGAGTGTCCGGCCCGTCCTGGGAGCCGCAGCCACACAGGCAGGCGTAGCTTTGGCCGCTGGGGGTAATCGCGCCGGCGATCACCCGCTGGCCTTCGAAAAATCCGCGCACCTGTGAGCCAAGTTTCTCGATCACGCCCACCGGTTCGTGACCGACGGTCAAACCTTTGGCCACCGGATACTCGCCACGCAGGATATGCACGTCGGTGCCGCAGATCGTCGTGGTGGTGATGCGCACCAGCGCGTCCAGCGGGCCAACCTCGGGGATCGGCTTGTCATCCAGCACGATGCGATTCTTTTCGACGAATATCGCCGCTTTCATCATGGCCATGATCAAGACTCCTGTGCAGGTGTTTGCAGTGAGTTCAGCACCTTTCCAAGGCTGCGCCGAACTGACCGACACAAGGTTGATAACGATCAATCAATGCAGGATTGCGCATCGCCGATGCCGCACGTCGGACGCAGGCATTATTGGGCCGCGTCATTGACAAAGATCAAGCCACGCCCGGCGGCACGGAGCAACATGAACTGACGCCGTTGCGTCTGGCCGGCCAATGCCGCTACCCACAGGAGATTCGTCATGTCCGAGCAAGCACGTTTCATGCTGGTAGCTTCACCGCTGATGAAACACAGCCCTGCGTTCGATCGGGCCGCGGCCCTGGCCAAGGCATCGGGGGCGGCGCTGCACATCGTGGCATTCGATTACCTCGAAGGGCTGGCGACCGCCGGATTGGTCAACGAGCAGGCCCTGGAACAGATGCGCCTGGGTTATGTCGAGCGCCACCGCCAATGGCTAGAGGACCAGGCGCGGCCCATGCGCCACCTCGGCGTGACCGTGACCACGGAAGTGGTATGGGTCGACAATCCGTTGCATGAAATCCAGATTCACCTCAAGGAGCAGCCGATGGCCCTGCTGATCAAGGATCTACAGCACGCCTCGTTCATGTCGCGGTTGATGTTCACCCCGCTCGATGTTCATTTGCTGCGCGAATGCCGGGTACCGCTGCACTTCGTCAGCCATGTCCAGCACGCCCGGCCCCGGCGGATCGTCGCGGCGATTGATCCGTTTCATCGCGACGAGCAATACGCCGACTTCAACGACCGTATCCTGCGCGAGGCCGCGAAACTGGCCAGCCTCTGCGATGCCGAACTGGATGTGGTCTATGCCTACGACCTGTCATCAATCAGCGCCGACGAGTTCGGCTTTGGCAACGCCTCGACGTTTTTCACCGAGGGCAAGGCGAAAACTCTGTTCGATGCGCAAGGCGATGCATTCCGCGAACTGGCCGAGCGCAACGGCATTGCGCCGGAACGCCAGCACATGATCATGGGCAATCCGGCCAACGTGCTGTGCAGCTACGCCGATGCCTATGACATCGATGTGATCGTCATGGGCCGTATCGGCCATCGCGGCCTGGGTCGGTTGATCGGTAGCACGGTGGAACAGCTGCTGTACAAAATGCCCTGCAGCGCCTGGGTGGTTTCGCCACAAGTACTGGTCGACTGAACGCAGCCGTCCCTCGCCGAGGGACGGCCTCAGATCGAACGCTGATTCACCCGCGCCATCAGTTGCTCGGCGCTTTCCTTGCGCTCGGAGTAGCGGTCGACCAGATGCGCCTGTTGATCGCGCAGCAGCACGGTGAACTTCACCAGCTCTTCCATCACATCGACCACACGATCGTAGAACGGCGACGCTTTCATTCGCCCGGTGTCGTCAAATTCCGTGTAGGCCTTCGGCACCGAGGATTGGTTGGGGATGGTGAACATGCGCATCCAGCGGCCCAACACGCGCAACTGGTTGACCACGTTGAACGACTGCGAACCGCCGCAGACCTGCATCACGGCGAGGGTCTTGCCTTGGGTCGGGCGTACCGCGCCGAGTTCCAGCGGGACCCAGTCGATCTGTGCCTTGAACACGGCAGACATTGCGCCGTGCCGTTCTGGTGAGCACCAGACCTGGCCTTCCGACCACAGCACCAGCTCGCGCAGTTCCTGCACCTTGGGATGGTCGACCGGAGCGTCGTCGGGCAGTGGCAGACCGGACGGGTTGAAGATGCGCGTTTCGGCGCCGAAGTGTTCGAGCAGGCGCGCGGCCTCCTCTACCAGCAAACGGCTGAACGAGCGTTCGCGGGTCGAGCCGTAGAGCAGCAGGATCCGCGGTTTGTGCGCGCCCGGTTGCGACGGTTTGGCGTTATCGAACAGATTGAGATCGAGGTTGGGCAGTTCGGACATAAATCCTCCTTAAAGCGCGCCGATGCGGTCGAGCTCAGCCTTGAGTTGATCGCGGCTGAGCGAGTGGAAAGGCAGATCGAGGAAGGCCTGACAGCGTTGGCCGATGCGCATAAGGGTGGCGTGAAAAGCCGCGTCGACAGTGGCTTCGTCGCCCTTCACTTCGGACGGATCTTCCAGCCCCCAGTGGGATTTCAGCGCCGGGCCGAAATACACCGGGCAAGTCTCGCCAGCGGCTTTGTCGCACACGGTGATGACGATGTCCGGCGGGTTGCTTTCAAAAGCGTCGTTGCCTTTGCTGTGCAAACCATCAATGGCGATGCCGGCCTGTTGCAGCGTCGACAGGCTGCGCGGCAAGACCTGACCTTTGGGAAAACTGCCGGCACTCACCGCTTCGAATCCCGCTGGTGCCAGATGATTGAACATGGCTTCAGAGAGGATGCTGCGGCAGCTGTTGGCCGTGCACATGAACAGAACTCGCATGGATTGCTCCTACCGCTTTTGGCGGACATCAAAGGCTCAGGCGCAGTGCCAGGGCCGAAAGAGTGATCAACAGAACCGGAAGGGTCAGCAGAATGCCGACCTTGAAGTAGTAGCCCCAGGTGATGCGCAGACCTTTGCGTTCCAGCACATGCAGCCAGAGCAACGTGGCGAGGCTACCGATGGGGGTGATTTTCGGGCCGAGGTCGCAGCCAATGATGTTGGCGTAGATCATCGCTTCGCGAACGAGCCCTTGGGCGTCGCTGGCCTGGATCGACAACGCACCGATCAGCACGCTGGGCATGTTGTTCATCACCGATGACAACAGCGCGGACAGCAGGCCAGTGCCGAGGGTGGCACTCCATAAACCTTGCTCGGCCAAGCGGTCGAGGACGACGGCCAGCAGGTCAGTCAACCCGGCATTCTTCAGGCCATACACCACCAGGTACATGCCCAGCGAGAACACCACGATCTGCCACGGCGCATCACGCAAAACCCGTCGGGTAGCGATCTTGTGGCCCTTGGCAGCGACCGCAAAAAGGATCGCCGCACACACTGCCGCGACGGCACTGACAGGAATCCCCAGCGGTTCCAGTGCGAACAGTCCGACCAGCAATATCAGCAGTGTCCAGCCGCCGACCACGAAGGTGGCGTGGTCGCGAATCGCTGCTTTGGGCTCCTGAAGCGCCTCAACCGGGTAGCGCTGTGGCACATCGCGCCGGAAGTACACAAACAGCACCAGCAGCGTCGCCGCGACACTGACCAGACTCACCGGCACCATCACCGATGCGTATTCGGCAAAGCCCAAGCCGAAGTAGTCGGCGGAGACGATGTTGACCAGATTGGACACCACCAGCGGCAAGCTGGCCGTGTCGGCAATAAACCCGGCGGCCATGACGAATGCCAACGTCGCCGCCGGTGAAAAGCGCAGCGCCAGCAACATCGACATGACAATGGGCGTAAGGATCAGCGCCGCACCGTCGTTGGCGAACACTGCCGCCACCGCCGCGCCGAGCAACACGCAGAACGCGAACAATCGATAACCACTGCCCTTTGCCCATCGTGCAACGTGGAGTGCCGCCCACTCAAAGAAGCCGGCTTCATCCAGCAGCAGGCTGATGATGATCACCGCGATAAACGTGGCGGTGGCGTTCCAGACGATGGCCCACACCGTGGGAATGTCTTGCAGCGAAACGGCACCGACGGCCAGGGCGATCACAGCACCGAACGTGGCGCTCCAACCGACGCCTAATCCTTTGGGCTGCCAGATGACGAGTACGAGGGTGAAGACGAAAACAGCGAAAGCCAGCAACATTTCAGAACTCTCTAAATCCGGATTCAGCAGCAGGCGGCTTCGCGCACCGGACGCCCGTCCATGTTCTGCAGGCGGGCGACGTTGTCCTTTAGCCAATCAGCATTGGCCAGGGACGTCACTTGCAGGATTTCGCGCACCCACGCTGGCAGATCCGGGTTGAGACGGTAATAGACCCACTGGCCCTGACGGCGATCAAGCAACAAGCCATTGCTGCGCAGTTGCGCGAGGTGGCGGCTGATTTTCGGTTGGCTGTCGTCGAGCGCACACATCAGCTCGCAGACGCAGAGTTCACCTTGATCGGAAATGAGCAGCATGGCGCGCACGCGGGTTTCGTCAGCGAGGCTCTTGAAGACTTCGGTGGGTGTGATCATGGGACGGGCTCATCACATACGGAAATCCGAATATACGGATATCCATATATAAATCAACCCGGCAAATGCCATCGACCAAAGAACCCTGTGGGAGCACCAGTCGTCACCAGCGTTTTCAACAGCGAATGACGACTCCACGGGCCGCAGTACTCAGGCACATGCGCGATCAATCTATATCCGCAGCGGATGTACCACCGGGCGACGTTGTCATCCAGCGTTTCGATCAAGGCATCCACGCACGCCCTTTCAACCGCTAACGCCTCAAGCTTGTGCAACGCCTCAGTACCCAGCCCGGTTCCGCGCCATTGCGCGTCGATCCACAGGTAATTGACAAACAGACGCCGGAATTCGGTTCTGCCGGTAGCGCCGCCGATCAGTGTTCCCTCCTCCATCAGCGCACAGGCGATGGCTTCAGCTTGCCCGCCGCGCGCCTCAGACAAGGCTCGGCCATGCCGCAAGACGCCGTCACTGATGGCCTTCAAGGTGTCCGCATTGATGTCGCGAACGCTAAGCCATTCCCTCATTGCTGCTCTCCATTGCCAAAGGCCTTGGTGCTACTCAAGCAAAAGCGGCGCCAACAGCAGCACAGCAAAAAGGATTAACGGATGCCGGCCTGCGATCTGCCCAGCAGCAAGCCCTGCTCCGCCTCACACAACCCCACCACATAATCCCAGACCACCCGCAGCCGCACCGACTTGTGCAACTCCCGTCGCGTGCTGATCCAGTAACTGCGCTCGATGCTTTCATCCGGCAGCAACGGCACCAGATCGGGATCCGACTCGGCCATGTAGCAAGGCAATACGGCAATACCCAATCCCGACCGCGCTGCTTCCTGCTGGGCGATGACGCTGGTGCTATGGAACACCACGCGCGGACTGCGGCAGAAACTGTTGAGAAACATCAGTTCCTGGCTGAACAGCAAATCATCGACATAACCAATCCACGCATGCCGCCCAAGGTCTTCGCGACTTTGCAATGGCGGCGCCTTATCGAGATAGCGTTGGCTGGCGTAGAGCGCGAGTCGATAGTCGGTGAGTTTGCGCGTAACCAGCATGTCCGCCGCCGGGCGCTCCAGGTGAATGCTGATTTCCGCTTCACGGTTGAGGATGCTGACGAAGCGCGGCACGGCGACCAGTTCCACTTCCAATCCCGGATAGCGTTCGAACAAGCCGATCATGCGGCTGGCGAGAAACTTGATGCCCAGCCCTTCCGTCACCCCCACACGAATCTTGCCCAGTGGCGCGGTGGATTGGGTGATCTCTTCCTGCGCCAGCAACGCCACGTTTTCCATCGCTTCAGCATGCTTAAGCAGCGCCTCCCCCGCTGGGGTCATTTCGTAGCCTTGCGCGTGCTGGACGAACAGCGCGGTGCCGAGGCTTTTCTCGATGGCTTCGATGTGGCGGGCGACGGTGGCGTGGGTGGTGTTGAGGCGGCGGGCGGCGGTGAGCAGGCGGCCGCTGCGTTGCAGCTCGAGAAAAAACCGCAGGTCGTTCCAGTCGAACATGGCGTGTCCTTGTCGGCTAAGGTCTATGCAGGCTGTTTGAAAACGCACAGCGGCTGCGCAAAAACTAACATTCTTTTAACGAAAGCTAACAACTAGAGTGTCCGACAATAAAAACAAAAAGCGAGGTCAGGGAATGCAGACTTCCCTCGATGAATACGACTACATCGTGGTCGGCGCCGGCCCTGCCGGGTGCTTGCTGGCCAATCGGCTGTCGGCAGATGCGCAGCAGCGCGTGCTGTTGCTCGAAGCCGGCGGGCGCGACAACTATGCGTGGATTCACATTCCTGTCGGTTACCTGTTCTGCATCGGTAACCCGCGCACCGACTGGTGCTTCAAGACCGAAGAACAACCGGGCCTCAATGGCCGCGCGCTGAGCTATCCGCGCGGCAAAGTGCTCGGTGGTTGTTCGTCCATCAACGGCATGATCTACATGCGTGGCCAGGCCAACGATTACGATGGCTGGGCGGCCGAAGGCAATCCGGGCTGGGCCTGGAACGACGTGCTGCCGCTGTTCAAACAAAGCGAAAACCATTTTGCCGGCGCGGCTGAATTCCACGGCGCCCAGGGTGAATGGCGGGTCGAACAACAGCGGCTGTCATGGCCGATTCTGGATGCCTTTCGCAGTGCCGCCGAGCAAAGCGGCATCGCCAGCATCGATGACTTCAATCAGGGCGACAACGAGGGTTGCGGCTACTTTCAGGTCAATCAGAAATCCGGCGTGCGCTGGAACGCAGCGAAGGCTTTTCTCAAGCCTGTACGTGATCGGACGAACCTGACAGTGCTGACTGGGGTTGAGGTGGATCGCGTGTTGCTGGAGGACGGTCGCGCCTCGAAAGTCAGTGCGCGCCACGAAGGCCAGATCAAACAGTTCAAGGCGCGCAGAGAGATTGTCCTGTGCGCCGGCGCCGTTGGCTCGCCGAGCATTCTGCAACGCTCCGGGATTGGCCCGCGACCGTTGCTCGAACGCTTGGGCATCGGCGTGATTCATGAGTTGCCCGGCGTTGGTGGCAACCTGCAGGATCACCTGCAATTGCGCCTGATCTACCAACTGGAAAATGCGCGCACGCTGAACCAGATCGCTGGCAGCGTGTGGGGCAAGATGGGCATGGGCCTGCGTTATCTGTATGACCGCAGCGGGCCGCTGTCGATGGCGCCGAGTCAGTTGGGCGCGTTTGCGCGGTCGGGGCCGGAGCAGACCACGGCGAATCTTGAGTACCACGTGCAGCCACTGTCGCTGGAGCGCTTTGGCGAACCGTTGCACAGCTTTCCCGCCTTTACCGCTTCGGTTTGCGATTTGCGTCCGCAGAGTCGGGGACGCATCGACATTCGTTCGGCGGATCCACAGGAAGCGCCGCTGATCCAGCCCAACTATCTCAGCCATCCTGAAGATTTGCGCGTGGCAGCGGATGCGATTCGTCTGACCCGACGCATCGTCAGTGCCCCTGCCCTGCAAGCGTTCAAACCGGTCGAGTATCTGCCCGGCGCCAACCTGCAAAGTGAAGAGGAACTGCAGGAAGCGGCGGCGAAGATCGGTACGACGATTTTCCATCCGGTCGGCACCTGTCGCATGGGCAATGACGGTGATGCAGTGGTCGACGCACAGCTGCGCGTCCACGGCGTGCCCGGGTTGCGCATTGCCGATGCGTCGATCATGCCGCGCATTACCTCGGGCAACACCTGTTCGCCTACGCTGATGATTGCCGAGAAAGCCGCACAACTGATCCTCAACCCCAACACCAGGAGCAGCACCCCGAAATTGGAGCTGGCCCAAACCCTGTAGGAGCTGCCGAAGGCTGCGATCTTTTGACTTTGGATTTTCCAGATCAAAAGCAAGATCAAAAGATCGCAGCCTGCGGCAGCTCCTACAAAGAACCGCGTTTAATTCAAGGCATCACCCGGACACGCAACACCAGTGGAACAACAAAAACAATCACTGTGAGGGATACCGATATGTCAGAACACGTTCAGCCGTTGGACGCCGTGCGCAGCGTCGAGACCAGCCCGGATACACGCAAAGTCATCTTCGCTTCATCACTGGGGACGGTGTTCGAGTGGTATGACTTCTTCCTCTACGGCGCCCTTGCAGCGGTGATCAGCAAGCAGTTTTTCGCCGGGGTCAACGACACCACGGCGTTCATCTTTGCGCTGATGGCTTTCGCTGCAGGGTTTATCGTGCGGCCATTCGGGGCGCTGGTGTTCGGTCGGTTGGGGGACATGATCGGGCGCAAATACACCTTTCTCGCGACGATCATTCTGATGGGCGTGGCGACGTTCTGCGTCGGCCTGCTGCCGACCTACGCCAGCATCGGCATCGCCGCGCCGATCATTCTGGTGGTGCTGCGCATGCTGCAGGGCCTGGCGCTCGGCGGTGAATACGGCGGCGCTGCGACCTACGTGGCCGAGCACGCGCCGATTGGCAAACGCGGCTTCCACACCAGTTGGATTCAGTCCACCGCGACCCTCGGCCTGTTGCTGTCGCTGCTGGTGGTGCTCGGTTGCCGCTATTTCACCGGCGATCAGTTTGAAGTCTGGGGCTGGCGGATTCCGTTCCTGCTGTCGATCGTGCTGCTGGGCATTTCCACCTGGATCCGCCTGAGCCTGCACGAGTCGCCGGCGTACCTGAAAATGAAAGAGGAAGGCAAAACCTCGAAAGCGCCGATCCGCGAATCCTTCGGCAAATGGGAGAACCTCAAAGTCGTGCTGATCGCCCTGTTCAGCATCAACGCCGGGCAAGCGGTGACCTTCTACGCGGCGCAGTTTTACGTGCTGTTCTTCCTCACCCAGTTCCTGAAAATGGACCCGGCGGTGGCCAACACTTTGTTGATCATCAGCGTGGTCATCGGCGCACCGTTCTTTATCTTCTTCGGCTGGCTGTCGGACAAGGTCGGGCGTAAACCGGTCTTGATGCTGGGCCTGCTGCTGGCCACAGCGCTGTACTTCCCGATCTTCAAATCCCTCGCCCACTACGCCAACCCGGCGATCGATCAGGCCAGCCGTCAGGCGCCAATTACCGTACTGGCGGATCCGGCAACTTGCACCTTCCAGTTCGATCCGGTGGGCAAAGCCAAATTCGACAGCCCGTGCGACAAGGTCAAAACCTTCCTGGTCAAGCAAGGCCTGCCCTACTCCAGCGCCGCCGCCCCGGCTGGCAGCGCCGTGCAAGTGAGCGTCGGCGACGTCAAACTCGACGGCTTCGATGAGGCTGCCCTGCGCGGCGCGATCACCCTCGCCGGCTACCCGCAACAGGCCGATCTGCAGCAGATCAACAAGCCAATGATCGTCGCCCTGATCGTGGCACTGATCATCATCTCGGCCATGTGCTACGGCCCGCTGGCGGCGCTGATGGTCGAACTGTTCCCGACGCGCATTCGCTACACCTCGATGTCGCTGCCATACCACATCGGCAACGGCTGGTTTGGCGGGTTCCTGCCGACGGTGTCGTTCGCGCTGGTGGTGTACACCGGGGACATTTTCTATGGCTTGTGGTACCCGGTGTTGATTACCGGGGTGAGCCTGGTGGTGGGGATGATCTGTCTGCGTGAGACGAAGAATATCGATCTCGACAAGAACTGAAACTCAACCAGAAAAATCAATCGGCGAGGGCTTTGACCCTCGCCGTTTTTTTTGCTCAGGCATCTGCCTTGATCACTTCGAACTTCACCTGATCCGGATAAAACGCCACGTAGTCGCGGATCGGTGCCACTGACACTTTCGGATTCTCGTAGGTCCACACCGCGTTCGCCCCTTCATGCCCCGGCACTTGCAGGCTGAAGTAATTGGCATCGCCCTTGTACGGGCAGTAACTGGTGTGGTCGGTGCGGGCGAAATACTTTTCGTCGATGTCTTCGCGCGGGACGTAATAGACCGGCGGATAGTTGGCTTCGTTGAGAATCATGACGTGGGAAGAAGCGGCAACCTGGATGCCGTGGAATTTCACTATCAGGCAGCCGGAAAGTTGTTCGAGGGCAATGACGGGACTGGGACCGGGGCTTTTCATGGGTTTCTCCTGAATACGGCGAAGAGACCGGTTCAGGTATAGCCCATCGGTTCTGGTTAGGGTGGGTTTACAGCCGAACGGCCCATCAACCTCAGAAGCCCCTCACCCTAGCCCTCTCCCTGAGGGAGAGGGAACCGATTGGGGGATATTGGCGAACTTCACCGACTTGAACGATTGGCTTTGAATCCATAATCGACCCGATTTTTCAGGTCGATGTATGTCGCCAGAGAACTCGGTTGGTCTCCTCTCCCACCGGGAGAGAGAACCGATTGGGGATACTGGCGAGATTCACCGACTTGAACGACTGGCTTTGAATCCATAATCGACCCGATTTTTCAGGTCGATGTATGTCGCCAGAGAACTCGGTTAGTCTCCTCTCCCACTGGCAGAGGGAACCGATTGGGGATACTGGCGAGATTCACCGACTTGAACGATTGGCTTTAAATCCATAATCGACCCGATTTTTCAGGTCGATGTATGTCGCCAGAGAACTCGGTTAGTCTCCTCCCACTGGCAGATAGAACCGATTGGGGATACTGGCGAGATTCACCGACTTGAACGACTGGCTTTGAATCCATAATCGACCCGATTCTTCAGGTCGATGTATGTCGCCAGAGAACTCGGTTAGTCTCCTCTCCCACTGGGAGAGAGAACCGATTGGGGATACTGGCGAGATTCACCGACTTGAACGATTCGCTTTGAATCCATAATCGACCCGATTTTTCAGGTCGATGGATTTCGCCAGACAACTCGGTCAGTCCCCTCTCCCACTGGGAGAGGGTTAGGGTGAGGGCCGCTGCTCAGGCATCACGCAACGATATCAGTCGCCACCGCTTGCCCCACCACACCCACGGCAAAGTCCACCGAACCCTGCCCCGTCAGGTCAACCATCAGGCTGGTCTGATTGGTCTGCTCGAAGTAGGTCAGGATCGCATCGCCCGCATGCCCAGTGAAGCCGCTGACGAAGTTCAACGACGCCGCGCCCGTGGTAAAACCGGCGATCCCCGATAAGTCGATCTTGTCCAGGCCGCTGGTGAAATCCATGATCCAGTCCGGCGCGGTCATGGTCGAGTCGCTGGCAGCACCGAACACAAAGGTGTCTGCACCTGCACCACCCCACAAGGTATCGCCACCGCCACCACCGTAAATGATGTCATTACCGGCACCACCGATCAGTTCGTTGGCAACGGCGTTGCCGATCAGCAGGTCATTGCCTGAACCACCAATGGCATTTTCCACGGTCACGCCGTGAGCGATGGAGACGTTACCCACCAGGCCGCCGACATCGGAGAAGGAACCTTCATTGAGGTTGATCTTCTGGTTCTGGTTGAAGCCGGAGAAGTCCAGCGTGTCATTACCGCCGCCATCCCACACCGAGAAAACCACTTTGGAAGACGCCGAAGTGGCGCTGTAGAAGTCGCGCTCGGCATTGGAGTTGAAACCGTAGGTGGTGTCATCGGCGCGGGTCGCGTAGTTGGCGCCATACAGTTTTTGCACCGCGACGATATCGTCCAGCAATGGCGCCGAAGCATACGCACCGCTGCCGTCCTTGCTGAAGTTCTGCTCGGTGTTGGCTTCGCTCCAGTAGCTCATCAGGCTGTAGCCGCGAGTGTCTTCGGCGTACTTGGCGTCGTTGTAGGTCGGGTTGCCGTTGCCGGCGTTGTAGGCCCCGGGGTGCGACAGGCCGAGGGTGTGGCCGATCTCGTGGGTCAGGGTCTGGCGCCCGTAGTTGTTGGTGTCCGGGGTTTTGTTGACCTGATATTGATCATTGATCAGATACCACGACTGGCCGTCATAACCGCCGCCGCTCGGCAGGTAAGCGAAGGCCGCGCCACCGGTGCTGACGTCATAATTGCCGAAGGTCATGTGGCCATCGCCGCCCTTGCCTTCAGTGAAGGTGACGTTGGCGACATCAGCCCAGGATTGCATGGCCAGCACCGCCTGGGCTTTTTGCTGGGCACTGAACTCGCTGAAGTTACCCAGTTTGACGTTGTAGTTCGCCGGTTTCTCGGTCAGGAAGGTGTAACTGAGGTCGATCTTGCCGTCAGCGTTCTTGTCGCCCCACGACAGGCCTTTGCGCAGGATTTCATCAGCGGCCTGGTCGGCGGTGAATGAGGGTTTGCCATTGACCAGCCCGACGCCACGGTCATACAGGTGGCTGAAGGTATCGATTTCGTCGAAGGCGCTGGTTGTTTTGGATTTGGCTTGAGCCATGATGGACTTCCTTGTTTCTGAGTAGTCAGTGTCGACAGACCACGGCGATCTTCTGGCGAGATCGTCCTGTCACTCGCGTGTTTGAATCGGCGAAAAACCTGACACAGGCGCAAACCGGGCGCTAATCAATTTCTCGATAGCCCTGCCTGCGTCCCTGTATTACCCGTCACCTGCTGCAATGCTTTTTATCTGTATATCCATACAGATAAAAGTTGCCCCTGACGCCAAGTCCGGCCATTCTGTGCACCTGTTCCGACCTTGATCGACGATGGTGGCTATGCGGCTGTACCTCTGTGAAAAACCTTCTCAGGCCAAAGACATTGCGGCCGTGCTCGGCGCCAGGCGTCGGGGCGACGGCTGCTGGCTGGGAACGGACGTCACGGTGACCTGGTGCATCGGCCACTTGCTCGAAACGGCCCCGCCGGATGCCTATGACGCACGTTACAAGCGCTGGGTGCTGGCCGATCTGCCGATCATTCCGGACAAGTGGAAAATGACCGTCAAGCCGCGCACCGCCAGCCAGTACAAAGCGGTCAAGCGCCTGCTCGGCGAGGCCAGCGAACTGATCATCGCCACCGACGCCGACCGTGAGGGCGAGATGATCGCCCGGGAACTGGTCGAGCACTGCCGTTATCGCGGGCCGATCCGCCGCTTGTGGCTGTCGGCGCTGGACGAAGCCTCGATCCGCAAGGCTCTGGCCGCCCTGAAACCCGGGGCAGAGACGTTCAGCCTGTATCACTCGGCGCTGGGCCGCTCGCGGGCGGATTGGCTGATCGGCATGAACATGAGTCGGCTGTTCACGCTGCTGGGGCGTCAATCGGGTTATCAAGGGGTGTTGCCGGTGGGTCGCGTGCAGACGCCGACCTTGCGCCTGGTGGTGGATCGCGATCGCAGCATCGCCGATTTCGTGCCGGTGCCGTTCTGGGCGATCGATGTCGATCTGCTGCACAACGGCACACCGTTTACCGCACAGTGGCGCGCGCCGCCGGATGCCTGTGACGATCAGGATCGCTGCCTGAATCAGGCGCTGGCCCAGCAAGCGGCTGCGGCGATCAGCAGCGCTGCCAGTGCTCGAGTGATCAAGTTGAAAACCGAGCGCATGCGTGAAGTGGCGCCCCTGCCCTTCGATCTCGGCACCTTGCAGGAAGTGTGCTCGAAGAAACTTGGCCTAGGCGCGCAGGAAACCCTCGACATCGCCCAGGCGCTCTACGAAACCTACAAGGTCATCACTTACCCGCGCAGCGATTGCGGCTACTTGCCGCTGAGCCAGCACAGCGAGGCACCGGGGATTCTCGCCGCGTTGCGTCAGGCTGATCCGGGTCTTGAGGCGCTCAAGGGGTTTCTGGAGCCACAACGCAAATCCCGCGCGTGGAACGACGCCAAGGTCAGCGCTCACCACGGCATTATTCCCACCGCAGCGGCGAAAAATCTTGAACGCCTGACCGGCAAGCATCGCGCGGTGTACACGCTGATCCGCGCGCGCTATCTGGCGCAGTTCCTGCCCAATCATGAATACGATCGCACCCAGGCCGATTTCGATTGCGCCGGTGAGGCGTTGCGCGCAGTCGGTAAACAAATCATCGAACCGGGCTGGAAACGCGCATTGCCCGAAGCACTGGCAGCGGCCAAGGGCCGCGAGGCGCCCGCGCCGCAAACCTTGCCGACACTTACGCAAGGCGTGGAGTGCGCGGTGGCTGACGTTAAGTTCAAGGACCTGTGGACGCAACCACCGAAACCCTACACCGAGGGCGATCTGATCAAGGCGATGAAAAACGTCGCCAAACTGGTCGAGGATCCGCTGCTCAAACAGAAACTCAAGGACACCACCGGCATCGGCACCGAGGCCACCCGCGCGTCGATCATTCAAGGGTTGCTGGATCGTGGCTATCTGGTGAAAAACGGCAAGGCCCTCGCCGCCACCCCGGCCGCGTTCAGCCTGATCGATGCGGTGCCCCGCGCAATTGCCGACCCCGGCACCACGGCGATCTGGGAACAGGCGCTGGACATGGTGCAAAGCGGCGAAATGAGTCTGGAAGAATTCGTCACCAAACAAGCGGCGTGGATGAGCAAACAGGTGACACGCTGCTCGAGCCTCAGCCTGACCATCAGCGGCCCGCCACCGGCCGGTAAAGCGGCGGCACCGTGGAAGAAGAAACGCAAATCGACCCGCAGCAAAACCACGGGTACGACAAAACGCACAGCGAAACCGTCAGGCAAATAAAACCCGCTAGTGTTTCTGCAAGGCTCAGCACTTTCAGGAACCCGGCGCATGGCCAATATCGAACTGCACCCTGCTCAGCGCGATGAGCTGGATATCATCGAAAACCTCATGCAGTTCTACATGTACGACTTCAGCGAATGGCTGCCGCTGAAGCTCGCCGAACACGGCTTCTTTTCCATCCAGCCGAAAATCGACTACTGGCGCCACCCGGCCACTCGACCACTCCTGATCCAGGTCGATGGCGAACTCGCCGGTTTCGTGACCGTCGATAACGAAATCCATATCCCCGGCGCAGAACACAACATCGGCTACTTCTTCATCGCGCGACGCTTTCGTGGCCAAGGCGTCGCGCAGTTTGTCGTCTCTGCCCTCTTGAGCCAGATCCCCGGTCAATGGCAGATTTTCCATATCGACGCCAACCTGCCGGCACAGCGCTTCTGGGCTGGGCTCATCCCGCAATTGAGCGGCGGCGAGTTCACCCGCCAGCAGCGTGAAGTGGACGGCTATCCGTGCACGTTCTACCGCCTGCACACGCCTTTTTCCGTTGCCTGAACGGATTCTTTCTCATTCCAAAACAGCTTTGTCCGACAATATGTAGTGAGCAAAAATAATCACTACAAAACCGTTGACGGCGTCGTTTTGCTTTTGCATGATGAAGACGTTCCCCGATCGGGAACATCGGTAACACGCTTGAGCAAACTCGTCTGACCGCCGAGTTGTTTTTTCCGGATACACGCTGCCCACAAGGCAGATTGAAGAAGCTGACCTGGCCTGAACGTCCAGTACAAGGACGAGAAGCGCTGGCGAAAATTCTCAAGACGCTTGTGGTCGACACGGTAAATGTCGTCAAGGAGCCTCCCGGTTTTCGCTGCTTCTCCTCGTTGTGACGCTATTGCGTAGCAGTTATTCAACACGACTACATGCACAGATGCACGACCCCGTACTTCACACGGGCGAGCGCTGACGTCCTGGTTTCGGTGCCAGGGATCAACTAACCGATGGGCTACCTGTATTAGCGAATCAACTTTGAAAGATCACCAGACTGGTCAAGGGGCAAAATCATGAATCTGAACAATCAACCTACTATCGAAGAACTGGCTCGTATGTTCGCTGCGCAGAAAGACAGCCACGACAGCCATATTCTCTGGATCAGCAAGTCGGGGCAGGTGCATATCGACTGCCTGGCGACCCATGCTGACGAAGACGAGTTCGACCGCAATCATCAGAACCTGCTGGCCCGCCTGAAGATGTACCGCCGTGGCCACGGTTATGTTGGCAAGAAGGCTGCGGCCGACAAGGACTTCATCGGTAATGTTCTGCAAACGCTGAAACAGGCGTGGGAATCGATGCAGAACAACAATGAAGTTCGGGTGATTGATCGGTTCTGCTGAGTTAGTCATTAAATAATTGAAAGGCCTGCTTCTTTAAAGGAAGCAGGCCTTTTTTTGTTCGCTTGCATTGATTTGGCGTGACTGGAATTGTAGCCCCTCACCCCAGCCCTCTCCCGAGGGAGAGGGAGCCGATCGAGTTGTATAAAGTCATCCTTTAACCCGGAACACCGAGTTGATTATGGATTCAGCAAAACACTCTCAGGTCGGCGTATTACTCCAACATCCCTCGGTCAGTCCCCTCTCCCTCTGGGAGAGGGTTAGGGTGAGGGGCTTCCCATGTCCAACACCAACTCCACAAACGCCACTGCCGCCGCACTGTGATAATTATTGCGCCGCCGCAACAACGCAGCCCCACGCTGCGGCGCATCACCTTCAACCCGCAACCGGCGCAATGCCCGATCCTCCGTCGCAATCGCCTGCGGCAACATCGTCGCCAGCGGCGAAAAACGCACCACTTCCAGCAACGTACTCACCGAATTCACCTCGATCCGCACCTGCGGCGTAATCCCGTGCTGCCGGAAATACTCATCCACCGATAACCGCGTAATGAAGTCCGGCGCCAACAAGGCGAAATCCAATGAAGCGATATCCTCCGGTGTCAGCACCGCCACACTGTCATACAGCGGATGCTCCCGCCCAACCATGATCCCCAGCGTTTCGGTAAACGCCGGAATACATTCGATATCGACGTTACGCACCGGCGTAAACGCAATCGCAATATCCAGCGAGTCATCCGCCAGCCCCGCCTCGATGTCGTCCATCGACAGCTCGAAAATCTGCAAATGAATCCCCGGATACCGCGCGGCAAAGTCGCGCACCAACGGCCCGACCAGATAGGCCATGAACGTCGGCGTCATCGCCAGACGCAACGTCCCGCGAGACAAATCCTTCACGTCATGCAACGCGCGCTTGCCCGCCTCCAGCTCCACCAGCACCCGCCGCGCGCATTCGATGTAGGCCTCGCCGGCATCGGTGGGTTTGACCGTACGCGAAGTGCGATCAAACAAGCTCACCCCAAGGGTTTCCTCCAATTGGCGAATCTGCTGCGACAGGGTCGGCTGCGACACATGCAATGCCTCGGCAGCACGGGTGAAGCCGCCGTGATCGGCAACGGCCAGCAGATAACGCAGATGTCGCAGCAGCATGGGAAACACCATCTATAGGCAGGGCTTATGCCAAGCATTGTATATCGGTCTTGGACGCTATGGATCAATCAGCAGAAGATCAATCCCACACAGCAAGCCAACCCCCGAAAGGAGTGACACCATGCAACAGTCCCACGCCTACAACGACACCAGCCTGGCCCTGACCACCCGCGTTCTCGACGCCAAGGCACGCAAAGATCTGTCGTGGCAGGATCTGGCCGACGGTACAGGCCTCAGCCTGGCGTACGTCACCGCCGCCCTGCTCGGCCAGCACCCGCTGCCGGAAAACGCCGCCCAAGTGGTCGGTGACAAGCTCGAACTGAGCGCTGAAGACGTCGCGGCGATGCAGATCATCCCGCTGCGTGGCAGCCTCAGCGGTGTGCCGACCGACCCGACCATCTACCGCTTCCACGAGATGATCCAGATCTACGGCACCACCCTCAAAGCGCTGGTTCACGAACAGTTCGGCGACGGCATCATCAGCGCGATCAACTTCAAACTCGACATCAAGAAAGTCGAAGACCCGGAAGGCGGCTCCCGCGCCGTGGTCACCCTCGACGGCAAGTTCCTGCCCCTGCGTCCGTTCTGATCCGCACCGGCCCGCACCCTGCGTGCGGGCCAACACACCTCAAATGGCTACCCGTCACCAAACACATCTGGAGGCTGCCCCATGCAAAAAATTCTGTTGATTCTGGCCCTGCTCGGCGGCATTTGCGCCCAGGCATCTGCCGCTGACGAGGCCGTTGCCTACCGCTACGGCATGCAACTGGACATCGCCCACGTGCTGAGCATTACCCCGGTTGCCGATGTGTGTGGCGTGGTGCCGGTGGAGATGACGTATCTGGACAGCAGCGGCGGCAAACACATTCTTCAATACAGCGAATTCGGCAGCGGTTGCTCGAACTGAGAGGACAACACCATGAAAAACCTGATTGATGGCTTCCTGAAATTCCAGAACGAAGCGTTTCCACAACGCACCGAACTGTTCAAACACCTGGCGACCACGCAACAGCCCGGCACCTTGTTCATCACCTGTTCTGACAGCCGTGTCGTGCCGGAATTACTGACCCAGCAAGAACCTGGCGAGCTGTTCGTGATCCGCAATGCCGGTAATATCGTGCCGTCCTACAGCCCGCATCCGGGCGGGGTTTCGGCGACGGTGGAGTACGCGGTGGCGGTGCTTGGGGTGACCGACATTGTGATCTGCGGGCATTCTGACTGCGGCGCGATGACCGCGATCGCCAAGTGTAAATGCATGGATCACCTGCCCGCCGTCAGCGGCTGGTTGCAGCATGCCGAGTCGGCGAAAGTGGTTAACGAGTCGCGGCCGCATGCCAATGACGCGGCGAAATTGAGTTCGATGGTGCGCGAGAACGTGATCGCGCAACTGGCGAACATTCAGACCCACCCGAGCGTGCGTCTGGCACAGGAGAAAGGTCTGCTGAACCTGCACGGCTGGGTGTATGACATCGAGACGGGCTCGATCGATGCGCTGTCCTCGGATCGTCGCACGTTTGTGCCGCTGGCCGAGCAACCGGCGACTTGCGCGATCCATGCACAAACCACCCATGCTGCCTGAGCAACTGATCGTTCCCACGCTCTGCGTGGGAATGCCTCCGGGGACGCTATGCGTCCAGTGACGCGGAGCATCACGGGCTGCGTTCCCACGCTGGAGCGTGGGAACGATCACTGACTACGAGATCAGCGTTTTACGGTGAGGTCGATCTGGCTCATCCGGCTACGAACAGTGAATACGCCATCCCCTGAAAGAATCGCACTGCGCGCAAACAAGCGCCCGCTCTCCCAGTTCGAAAGGCCTAGCTCCGGCTTGTTCAACGCATATTGCCCATCGACCCAACGGGTAATGCCATTGCCCACGAACGGAGCATTGACCGCGTTGTAAAAACGCTCCTGAACCTGCGCATCCTCACTGATCAGCGACACGGTAAATTGCGGGCTGTAGCGATTGAACAGCGCAATCGCCTGATCCAGATCGTCAACGATCATCAGGCTGACTTCCGGGGTTTCTTCCCATTCCCACTCACAGCCCAATGCGGATTCCGCCAAGGGTTCTGCCAGTGCTTCGGTCTGATAACCCTCGGCGCGATAAACCTCGACCGTCGCGTTCTGCCACTCACTCGGCAAGCAGCCTTCGCTACCTTCGACGATATGCAATTTGCAGCCCTGGCCACGCGCAGTACCGGCCTGTTGCAGCGCGTCGAGAAACAACGGCACCAGTTCCGCCGCGCGATCACGCTGGATCAGGCAGACATTGAGCGTGTTGCAGACTTTGCGGTCCAGCGAGTTGCGCACCACCGCGGCAAAGCGATTGGCGTCCGCTGCACGATCGGCGATCAACCACGCGCCACCCGTGCCATGCAGGCTGACGGCGGTGCCGGCTTGCTGGGCAATGCTGCCCAACTGACTGACCGCACGACCCGAACCGCGCGCCACGGCCAACGACAAACGCCGATCAGCGAACATCGCCCAACCGGCGGCATGATTGACACTTTCCACCAACGACACCGCACCGGCCGGCAGACCGGCGTCGGCCAGCGCCGGGTTCAAGGCATGAGTGACGATGGCTTGCGCGGTGCCCAAGGCATCGCTGCCGATGCGCAGCACAGCGGTGTTGCCGGTGCGCAAGACACCGGCGGCGTCGGCGAACACGTTAGGGCGTCCTTCGAAGACAAACGCGACGATGCCCAATGGCGAGACAACCTGTTCAACCTTCCAGCCGTCGTGCTCGACGCTGCTGATGACTTTGCCGCGCGTGGCGGCGGCATCACGCCAGGCGCGCAGGCCGGCGATCATGTCGCGACGCATGCGCTCATCAGCGAGCAGCCGGGTGGTGGAGCGGCCGCGCGCTTTGGCCCTTTCGATGTCGGCGAGGTTGGCGGTTTCGATGTGCGCCCAGCACGCCGGGGTTTCCAGTCGTTGCGCAAACAGGTCGAAAAACTGGCTGATGGCCTCATCGGACACCGCCGACAGCGCGGTGAACGCCGCTGCCGCACGCTCGATCGCCACGGACGCTGCTTGTTGATCGGCCACGGGGATCAACAACAGCTCGCCACTGACCTGCTCCACCAGCAGGTGGTCACCGGGTTGAAAGCGCGCGGCCAGTTCGGGGCTGACCACGGTGACGCGGTTACCAGCGAAAGGGATCGGCGTGCCAGCGACTAGACGTTCGAGCGCAAGAGACATGAAGCGAATTCACCATGCAGGGAGCGGCCGGAAAATGTAGCGGATTACTCGATGAAATACACCTCTTCAAACACTTAAGAAACCTGTGGGAGCTGGCTTGCCAGCGATAGCGGTGGTTCAGTCAATTTATAGTGACTGACAGGCCCTCATCGCTGGCAAGCCAGCTCCCACAGGGTTTTGTGGTGTCTGTGTGATCGGATCAGAATACCGACCAGCCAATCCGCGCACTGAGCATCTCCAGCGCCGCCATCCCCGCCAGCGAATTCCCCGCAGCATTCAACTCCGGCGACCACACGCACACCGTGAACTGCCCCGGCACCACCGCAACAATCCCGCCACCGACGCCGCTCTTGCCCGGCAAGCCGACGCGGTAAGCGAAGTTACCCGCTTCGTCATACAGCCCGCTGGTGGCCATGATCGAGTTGACCTGCTGGGTTTGCCGACGTGTGAGGATCTGTTCGCCGCTGTGTTTGCAAAAACCGTCGTTGGCCAGAAAGCAGAACGCCCGCGCCAGATCGATGCAGTTCATGCGCAACGCGCAGTGACTGAAATAGCTGCGCAGCACCGCTTCGACATCGTTGTGAAAATTGCCGAACGACTGCATCAGATACGCCATCGCTGCATTGCGCGCGCGGTGCTGGTATTCCGAGTCGGCGACTTTGCCGTCGATCATGATCTGCGGATTGCCCGACAGTCGGCGGACGAAATCGCGCATCGACAGGGTTGGTGCGGCAAAGCGCGACTGGTTGATATCGCAGATCACCAGCGCACCGGCGTTGATGAACGGATTGCGCGGCCGACCGCGCTCGAATTCCAGCTGCACCAGCGAGTTGAACGGTTGCCCGGACGGCTCGTGACCGAGGCGTTCCCAGATCGCTTCGCCGGAATGATCGATCGCCTGCACCAGGCTGAACACCTTGGAAATACTCTGCACCGAAAACGGCGTCTCGGCGTCACCGGCGCAGTACATCTCGCCGTCGTTGCCGTACACGGCGATGCCCAGCTGATTGGCCGGCACGGTGCCGAGGGCGGGAATGTAGTCAGCCACCTTGCCCTGCCCGATCAACGGGCGGACAGCGTCAAGAATCTCGTTCAACAGCGCTTGCATGCCGGGTTCCGAAGTCTCGCCCCATGGGATTGCGGGGACACTGGGGCTAGACGCTGCGCCCGCCCGTCGAATCACACCGGCCACCATCGCACTGAATGTTCTAGGCTCAAGCGCACATTCAAAAACGGGAGAGCAACCATGCAGCTCGAAGGCTCCTGCCATTGCGGCGAGGTCACGTTCAGTCTCACCAGCGCCCACCCCTACCCTTATCAACGCTGCTATTGCTCGATCTGTCGCAAGACTCAGGGCGGCGGCGGTTATGCGATCAACCTCGGCGGCGACGCGACCAGCCTCAAGGTGCGCGGGCGCAAACACATCAGCGTCTATCACGCGAAGATGAAGGACGCTGACGACCAGCGCGCCCATCGCAGCACCGCTGAACGGCATTTCTGTTCACTGTGCGGCAGCGGCTTGTGGCTGTTCAGCCCGGAATGGCCGGAGCTGATCCACCCGTTTGCCTCGGCCATCGACACGCCGCTGCCGGTGCCGCCGGAGCACACGCATCTGATGCTCGGTTCGAAAGCGCCGTGGGTAGAAGTAGACGCTAAATCGAAAGACAAACAGTTCGACGTCTACCCCGAAGAATCCATCGCCCAGTGGCATGAACGCCTCGGTTTGACCCGCTGAACCGTGCCCCCTGTAGGAGTGAGCCTGCTCGCGATAGCGGTGGATCAGACACACCCATGCTGACTGACCCGACGCTTTTGCGAGCAGGCACAAGCCACAGAACTAATCCAGATGCGCCCAGGTCATTCGGAACGACGCTCCACCCCAGGGAGAATCCCCCACTTCAACCTGCCCGCCATGCGACTGCGAGACGCGGCGCACCAACGCCAGGCCCAAACCAAACCCGCCGGTACGCCGATCCCGGCTGGCATCCAGCCGCGAAAACGGCTCAAAGATCTTCTCTCGCCCGTGCACCGGCACCCCCGGTCCATCGTCGTTGACCCGCACTTCGTAATAATCGCCGGTGCGCACCAGCGACACTTCAACGCGTTGCTCGGCATAACGAATCGCGTTGCGCAGCAAATTGATCACCGCCCGCGCCATGAATCGCGGCTCAATGCGCACGGTGTCGAGCCGGCAATCACCGATCAGCAACTGCACCCCCGCCGCTTCGGCCTCCAGCGCCACGCTGCCAACCACGCTATCAAGCCAATTGGCAGCCTGGATGTTTTCGCGTTTGATTACCGTCGCGCCGCGCTCAAGGCTGGCGTAGGTGAGCAGTTCGGAAACCATCTCCTCCAGCTCGCCGAGGTCGGCGTACATGTCGGCAATCAGCTCGCGGTTCTGGCTGGCGTCCGGCTGCTGTTTGAGCTGGTCGAGTTCAAACGATAGCCGCGCAATCGGCGTGCGCAGTTCGTGGGACACGGCGTTGGTCAGCTCACGCTGGTTGGCGATCAGGCCTTCGATGCGTGCGGCCATCAAGTTGAAGTGCTCGGCCAGATCGCGGATGTTCGAGCGTTTCGACAGTTGAATGCGCACCGACAGATCGTTGTCGCCGAAACGCTCGGCAGCCAGGCGCAGTTTCTCCAGATCGCGCCAGTGTGGACGTACCCAGAAAAACAGCACGATGCCGATCAGCACGGCGATCATCAGGTAGGCAGCGGCGATGTAGAACGGCATCAGGCTCGGCTCGGCCGGCAAGCGGATGCTGAGCAACTGCGGCCCCTCATCAATCGCGGAAATGTACTGGTTGTACTGGTCGCGGATCACCAGCAGCCCTTTGGCCAGTTCGGCTTTTTCCTCGTCGCTCAGGGCCAGTTCAGTGGTATCGACCAGCGTCAGCCCCAAACCGTAATGCGGGCGGATCGTTTCCAGTTGCTTTTCCCGGGCGGTGCCGTCGAGGTCACGCAACTGCTGGCCCAATGTCCATGCCTGGCCGCGCACGGCCTCACGGTTGTAGTCCTGCATCTGATAATCGAGCAAGGCATCAAAGGTGCGCTCGACCGTCTGCAAGGCCAGCACCAGACCCAACGTCATGACCAGAAACAGCCCAAGAAATAACCGCAGCATCTACAACTCCCACGCGAACGGATTGAACAGATAACCCTTGCCCCACACGGTTTTGATGCACATCGGCTCGCGCGGATTGTCTTTGAGTTTGTTGCGTAATTTGCTGATGTACACGTCGACGCTGCGGTTGAGGCCGTCGAAGGCAATCCCGCGCATGCGATTGAGGATGTCGTCGCGCGACAGCACTTTGCCGGCGGCGCTGGCCAGCAACCACAGCAGCTCGAATTCCATGGTGGTCATTTCGATGACCTCGCCCGCCAGCCGCACTTCACGGCAACTGCGGTCAACGCTCAACTGGCCAAACTCCATAAAACTCACCACGTTGCTGTCCGGCACCTGCCGCCGTTGCAACGCGCGCAGCCGGGCCAGCAACACCGGTGGCTTGATTGGTTTGATTACGTAATCATCGGCGCCGGACTCCAGACCGAGGATATGGTCGAGATCGTCTTCCTTGGCCGTCAGGATCACGATCGGCGTGTCCGACACGCTGCGAATTTCCCGGCATACGTGCAGACCGCTCTGCCCCGGCAGCATCAGGTCGAGCACCACGACTTTCGGCTTGAATTCCAGAAAGGCAGCCACGGCCAGGTCTCCACGATGCACCGTACGCACCTCGTAGCCGTGTTGTTCGAGAAAGTGGGCGATCAACGCCGCCAGACGCTCATCGTCTTCCACCAACAGGACTTTGCCAAAACCCAGGTTATCCATAACGCCCGTCTGCCGCCCTTGTGTGAAGTGGTCGGCATTATGGCGGCTTTCATGGCGCAGGCGTTTGTTTCAGGCAGCAAAAACCGGCCGCTTGGGCCGGTTTTCGGTGATGTTTCATACTCTTAAGAGTTTTTAACATTCATGCACTGATCGCTACATCTGTAGGAGCTGCCGAAGGCTGCGATCTTTTGATCCGGCTTCGTCAAAAGCAAAAGATCGCAGCCTTCGGCAACTCCTACACGGAGTCATGCGGTGGCCGGCACGCCGCTATGGAAGCGAAACTCGTCGTCCGGCGACTCGATCAGTTCCTGCTCGGCGGCGCGGACTTTCTCGATGACCTGAGCAATATCCTTCGCATCGCCGTACTGATAGGCCAGTTTCAGATAACCCTGAAAATGCCGCGCCTCGCTTTTCAGCAGGCCAAAGTAGAACTTGCCGAGTTCTTCGTCCAAATGCGGCACCAGCGCTTCGAACCGCTCGCAACTGCGCGCTTCGATAAACGCGCCGACCACCAGCGTATCCACCAGTTTCACCGGCTCATGGCTGCGCACCACCTTACGCAAGCTCGAGGCGTAACGACCGGCGTGGAGCTGGCGCAGTTCGATCTTGCGCCGCTTCATGATGCGCATGACCTGCTCGTGGTGCACCAGTTCTTCCCGGGCCAGACGCGACATCATGTTGATCAGGTCGACGTGGGAATGGTACTTGGCAATCAGGCTCAGGGCGGTGCTGGCAGCCTTGAACTCGCAGTTCTTGTGGTCGATCAGCAGGGTTTCCTGATCGGCCAGGGCGGCCTGAACCCAGGCGTCGGGGGTGCGGCAGCCAAGGAATTCGTGGATTTCGGGAAGGATCATGGGGCTCACGGTAAAAGGTGTTCGAGCGAAGGGCGCCGATTATACCGGCCTGTCCGCAGACCACCAGCGGCTGGCGTTGATATGCATCAAGTCGCGCACGATCGAGCAGCAACTATAGTTGTGCAACGCCGTGCCTTTTCTTTGCTGGAGACTCCGCTCATGCAAGCCATTCGCAGCATTCTGGTGGTCATCGAACCCGAACATTCGGAAAGCCTGGCGCTCAAGCGCGCCAAGTTGATCGCCGGCGTAACCCAGGCCCACCTGCACCTGTTGGTGTGCGACAGGAAACACGACCACGCCGGCATGCTTAGCGTACTCAAGGCTGCGCTGGTGGCCGACGGCTACAGCGTGACCACCGAACAGGCATGGAATGAAAGCCTGCACGAAACCATCATCGATGTGCAGCAAGCCGAGGGTTGCGGGCTGGTGATCAAGCAGCATTTCCCCGACAGCTCACTGAAAAAAGCCCTGCTGACCCCGGCGGACTGGAAGCTCTTGCGCCACTGCCCTACCCCGGTGCTGCTGGTGAAAACCGCAGGTTCCTGGAAGGACAAAGTGATTCTGGCGGCGGTGGACGTGGGCAATGCCGATGGCGAACACCGGCATTTGCACACGACGATCATTGATCATGGCTACGACATTGCCAGTCTGGCCAAGGCGCATCTGCACGTCATCGCTGCGCACCCATCGCCGATGCTGTCGGCGGCGGACCCGACGCTGCAACTGAGTGAAACCATCGAGGCGCGTTATCGCGAGCAATGCCGGGCGTTTCAGGCGGAATTCGATGTCGATGATGAACATCTGCACATCGAGGAAGGCCCGGCGGATGTGTTGATCCCGTTTATGGCGCACAAGCTGCAGGCGGCGGTGACCGTGATCGGCACGGTGGCGCGTACCGGGTTGTCCGGGGCATTGATCGGCAATACGGCGGAAGTTGTGCTGGATGCACTGGAGAGCGATGTGCTGGTGCTCAAACCGCAGGAGGTTGAAGATCATCTGGTGGAGTTGGCGGTGGAGCATTAAAGATCAAAAGATCGCAGCCTTCGGCAGCTCCTACAGGTAGAACGCATTCCCATGTAGGAGCTGCGGCACGCTGCGATCTTTTGACCTTCAGGCGCCAAAGGCGTCTTTGAGGAATCCGGGGGCGATGTAGCGCTGATAGTGCGCTTCCGACAGCAAGAAGAACTCCCGATCAATGGCATCACGCAATTCCGGCAGGTTCCAGTCGCGAAACTCCGGCAGCAACACCATCCCGTAGGCTTCCAGATTAATGATCACCCGCGCGCCACGGGCGATCAGCTGATACGCCCAGCAATACTCCGACTGATGCGGCACGAAGCGGATCTTGCGCTGTTCCAGCTGCTCGCGCAGGCGCGCCGAATCGAAAATCTCGACCTTGCCCGCCATCACTTGTGACAGCAATTGCTCCAGACGCAGCCACACTGCACGCTTTTCCTCCTCGTTGTACCCATTCCAGTGGATCACTTCGTGGTGGAAACGCTTGCAGCCACGGCACACCAGATCACCGTAAACAGTGGAGCAGAGGCCGACGCAGGGGGTCTTGATGGTCTGATTGGGCATAAGATAGGCAAAACACTGAAACGCGGAACAGGTCGGCATGTTAGCCCTTTGTCGGGCATTGATCACCCCTCAAACATCAGGGTCACAGCCGCGCGCGGCATTTGCCCCGGCCACGCGCATTGCCACGAAAGTCCAATAGAGCGCGACTTACCTTTAAATTTTTTTTGCCGTAGAATCAGCCAGCCTTTTAAGGCGCCAATGTCCGTTAGAAGCTGTTTTCAAAGCGTCACGAGCACAGTCGTTCCTTCAGAGCGGTGTTGGCGAGGGATTTTTCCAGCGGGGAAAAATCCACCGCCAACCCTCATCAGCTCCCCGTTCTGCAGGCGTAAAACTTTGAAAGCAGCTTCTGTAAGGAATTGCCGGTAATTCTGGCCGAACGACCCACAACGTCGTGAGGAGCATGAGTACGGCAATTTCGGGATGAGCGTCCCGGACACCCATTTGGGACCACTGATGAGGGTAATAACTGTGCTTGAAGCCTACCGCAAACATATCGAAGAGCGTGCAGCCCTGGGTATCGTTCCCCAGCCGCTTAACGCCGAACAAACAGCAGGCCTGGTCGAGCTGCTGAAAAACCCTCCGGCTGGCGAAGAAGAATTTCTCGTTGACCTGATCACCAATCGCATTCCACCAGGCGTGGACGAAGCGGCCTATGTCAAAGCCGGCTTCCTGTCTGCACTGGCCAAGGGCGAAGTTTCCTCCCCTCTGCTGGACAAAAAGCGCGCTGTAGAACTGCTCGGCACCATGCAGGGCGGCTACAACATCGTGACCCTGGTTGACCTGCTGGACGACGCCGAACTGGCGCCAGTCGCTGCCGCGCAACTCAAGCACACCCTGCTGATGTTCGATGCGTTCCACGACGTGGCGGAAAAAGCCAAGAACGGCAACGCTCACGCTAAAGCCGTGCTGCAATCCTGGGCTGACGGCGAGTGGTTCAAGAACCGTCCGACCCTGGCCGACAAGATCAGCCTGCGCGTCTTCAAGGTTACCGGCGAAACCAACACCGACGACCTGTCCCCTGCTCCAGATGCCTGGTCGCGTCCAGACATCCCGCTGCACGCCCTGGCCATGCTGAAAATGGCCCGTGACGGCATCGTTCCTGATCAGCAGGGCGCCATCGGCCCGATGAAGCAGATCGAAGAAATGCGCGGTCAAGGCTTCCCGATCGCCTACGTCGGTGACGTGGTCGGTACCGGTTCCTCGCGTAAATCGGCGACCAACTCGGTACTGTGGTTCTTCGGCGACGACGTTCCTTACGTGCCGAACAAGCGCGCTGGCGGTTTCTGCTTCGGCAGCAAAATCGCTCCGATCTTCTACAACACCATGGAAGATGCCGGCGCACTGCCAATCGAGTTCGACGTTTCCAACATGAACATGGGCGACGTGATCGACCTGTATCCGCATGCTGGCAAAGTCTGCAAACACGGCACCGACGAAGTCCTGACCACCTTCGAAATGAAGACCCCGGTGCTGTTGGACGAAGTCCGTGCCGGCGGCCGTATCCCGTTGATCATCGGCCGTGGCCTGACCGAGAAGGCTCGCGCCGAACTGGGTCTGCCACCGTTCGATCTGTTCAAGAAGCCGGAAGCTCCTGCTGAAAGCACCAAGGGTTTCACCCTGGCGCAGAAAATGGTTGGTAAAGCTTGCGGTCTGGCAGAAGGCCAAGGCGTTCGTCCTGGCACCTACTGCGAACCGAAGATGACCACCGTAGGTTCTCAGGACACCACCGGTCCAATGACCCGTGACGAACTGAAAGACCTGGCGTGCCTGGGCTTCTCCGCTGATCTGGTGATGCAGTCCTTCTGCCACACCGCGGCGTATCCAAAGCCGATCGACGTGACCACCCACCACACCCTGCCTGACTTCATCATGACCCGCGGCGGCGTTTCCCTGCGTCCGGGCGACGGCATCATCCACTCGTGGCTGAACCGCATGCTGCTGCCAGACACCGTCGGTACCGGTGGTGACTCGCACACCCGTTTCCCGATGGGCATTTCGTTCCCGGCCGGTTCCGGTCTGGTTGCGTTTGCTGCGGCCACCGGCGTTATGCCGCTGGACATGCCGGAATCGATCCTGGTGCGCTTCAAAGGCAAAATGAAACCTGGCATCACCCTGCGTGACCTGGTTCATGCGATTCCTTACTTCGCTATCCAGAACGGCCTGCTGACCGTCGAGAAGAAAGGCAAGAAAAACGCCTTCTCCGGCCGCATCCTGGAAATCGAAGGTCTGGAAGGTCTGACCCTGGAGCAGGCGTTCGAACTGTCCGACGCCTCGGCCGAACGTTCGGCTGCCGGTTGCACCATCAAGCTGTCGAAAGAATCGATCACCGAGTACCTGAACTCCAACATCACCCTGCTGCGCTGGATGATCGGCGAAGGCTACGGCGATGCTCGTACTCTGGAACGTCGTGCTCAAGCGATGGAAGCCTGGGTGGCCAACCCGGAACTGATGGAAGCCGATGCCGACGCCGAATACGCCGAAGTCATCGAAATCGATCTGGCCGACATCAGCGAGCCGGTCCTGTGCGCGCCGAACGACCCGGACGATGCCCGTCTGCTGTCCAGCGTTGCTGGCGAGAAAATCGACGAAGTGTTCATCGGTTCGTGCATGACCAACATCGGTCACTTCCGCGCTGCCGGTAAGTTGCTGGATCAGGTCAAGGGTCAGCTGCCAACCCGTCTGTGGCTGTCGCCGCCGACCAAGATGGACGCTCACCAACTGACCGAAGAAGGCTACTACGGCATCTACGGCAAGGCTGGCGCACGCATGGAAATGCCAGGCTGCTCGCTGTGCATGGGTAACCAGGCACGCGTTGAGCCGAACAGCACCGTGGTGTCGACGTCGACCCGTAACTTCCCGAACCGTCTGGGCGACGGCGCGAACGTCTACCTGGCTTCGGCTGAGCTGGCGTCCGTTGCTTCGATCCTGGGTCGCCTGCCGACCGTCGAGGAGTACATGGAATACGCTGGCAAGATCGACAGCATGGCGGCCGATATCTACCGCTACCTGTCCTTCGACCAGATCGCCGAGTTCCGTGAAGCTGCTGCGAACGCCAACATCCCGGTCGTTCAAGCCTAACGTAACAACGCAATGAAAAACGCCGCCCATCGTGAGATGAGCGGCGTTTTTTTATGCCTGATGGAGGGTGGTTGTCTGTTCGGGCCTCATCGCTGGCAAGCCAGCTCCCACAGGGGTTTATGGCGTTTTCAAGAGGCTGAGTTTTACACATGACCCTGTGGGAGCTGGCTTGCCAGCGATGGCGGAGTGTCAGTCGACATCGTTGCCAATGACTCACCCCTTTCGCGAGCAAGCTCAGCTCCCGAGCCAAAAAAAACCGCTGTGCCCGGGCAGGCACAGCGGTTTTTATCGATTGAAGCCGTGTTACATCGTCAGCTTGTAAACCAGTGCCGAAATCGCTACCAGACCTACCGCCGTCACAAACACGTTAGACGCCTGACCACGATAGCGTGCCATCGCCGGAACCTTGCGAATCGCATACATCGGCATCAGGAACAGAATCGCCGCGATTACCGGGCCGCCTACAGTTTCGATCATGCCCAGAATGCTCGGGTTCAGCGTCGCGATGATCCAGCAGATCACTAGCATGAACGCCGCCACGATACGATCCAGTGCCTTGGCGCTCGGACGCTTGCCGCTCTTCACGATCAAGCCTTTCAGGCCCTCACTGGCACCGATGTAGTGACCGAGGAACGATTTGGAGATCGCCACGAACGCAATCAGCGGCGCCGCAAAAGCGATGGTCGGGTTGCTGAAATGGTTGGCAAGATAAGACAGGATCGACAGATTCTGCTCTTTGGCTTCCGCCAATTGCTCTGGCGACAACGTCAGTACGCAACTGAACACGAAGAACAGCACCATCAGCACCATCAACGCGTGTGCGCGGGACAGAATCTGCGAGCTGCGCTCTTCAGCGTGGACGCCGTAACGACGCTTCTGATCGACTGCAAACGCCGAGATGATCGGCGAATGGTTGAACGAGAACACCATCACCGGAATTGCCAGCCACAGCGTGTGCAGCAACGCAGACGGTGCCGGCACGTGCGAAGCGGTGGCGAGGATGCCGCCGTTCCAGTGCGGAATCAAATAAACGGCGAGAAACAACAGCGCGACAATAAACGGATAGACCATCAGGCTCATGGCCTTGACGATCGCCTGCTCACCACAACGTACCACCGCGAGCAGACCGAGGATCAACACGAACGACAGCAGCGCGCGCGGTGGCGGTGTGATGTGCAGTTGATGCTCGAGGAAACTGGCGACCGTGTTGGTCAGGCCGACGCTGTAAATCAGCAGGATCGGGAAAATGGCGAAGAAGTACAGCAGCGTGATCAGCGCACCGGCCTTGATGCCGAAATGCTGCTCGACCACTTCAGTGATGTCGGCGCCTTCGCGACCGGAAAGCACAAAGCGGGTCAGGCCACGGTGGGCGTAGAACGTCATCGGGAACGCCAGCAGCGCGAGGATCACCAGCGGCCAGAAACCACCCAGCCCTGCGTTGATCGGCAAAAACAGTGTGCCGGCGCCGATGGCCGTCCCAAACAGTCCCAACATCCAGGTGGTGTCCTGGCGATTCCAGCTCGAAAGTTCAGCGGGTGCTGCTGCATCAAAGCGCTCTTCGACGCTATTGGCCTGATCATTCATCCGGTCGGATCTCCGCATTCCGGTCACTTGCCACTCGGTCAGGACGCGTCGGAAAAAACCGACAGACATGCTCCGGCCGAAACAGGGGCGCGATTCTCCGTGATAAATGAGCAGAAGCAAAGACTTAGCTGAGGAATGGTTGTGCGGAGCAGATCAGCGGGGTGTCGTTTTCGGATTAATAGCTGTCGCCCCCAGCTAAGTTGAATGTCGCTTTTAGCGCGCATCCAAGCTAAGCGGTCTCTGGAAAACATTTCAGATCGAACGAAGCACTATCGTCCCGATGGTGATGACGACCAGCGCAAATATTGCCCCCATACTGAACCTGAATAATTCTGAGCGAATCTCAGCCGGGGACAGACCTCTGGCCTCTTCAGCGAACTCGGCGTCCTCTCGTCGAAGTCGTTCAGCTCTGGCTTTAGGGTCCTCTATGTACATGTTTATTGTCCTTTGCGAGGTCACGAGACCAATCTGTTATGTAAACCGTTGTTAAGCATCCGGAACGCTTGAACACAAGCAATGATGTGTGAAGCGCTTCATTTAGAGCTTGGTCAATATCCCGATACAGCTGTAATCGCAGTCAGCAGCCCCGTGCCTACCGCTACCGGGTACCAGAACCTTTCTCGCTTTAATTTGTTTTCCTCAGCCATAAGCTTGCGCCTCTCGACAATGAGCTTGCGTGATTCGTTTTGTAGTCTTTCGAGTTCCAGATTTTCCCGATCATTCTGAAGCATGCGCCTTCCTTGGCTATTGGCAGCCGTTACCTTGGCTGCTTTGTACCCTCATGATTTCGCATTGATCACCTGCCGGGTAGCGGACGAGTCTGGCGGTTTCGTAGGCAAAATCCGTGAGTAAAGTAGGCAGCCTCATACAGTGACTTTTAAGGAACTGCGTCGATTTCAAGCCCCCAATCCTTTCAATTTGCCCCACATGATCTAGCGTGAGATGAGTCCCCTGCCCTGCGGAGCCTTCCCCATGCCACTGGTTCGTGTCGACATCAGACAAAACCCCGACCCCACTTTCGCCAAACGCATCGGCGAGCAGATCTACGCGGCCCTGCGCAGTTGTATCGATGTGCCCGAGCACGACAACTTCCAGACCCTCACCGAGCATGATGACCAACACCTCGTCTACGACCCGCAGTATCTGGGGATCCAGCGCAGCGATGGCGTGGTGTTCATTCAAATCACCATCAGCGAAGGGCGCACGGTGGAGAAAAAGCAGTTGCTGTTCAAAACCATCGCCGAAAGCCTGCACACACAATTGGCGGTGCGCCTGGAAGACGTGTTCATCAATCTGGTCGAGGTAAAAAAAGAGAACTGGTCATTCGGCAATGGCGTCGCGCAGTACGTCACTTGACCCGCTCATTGACAGCCCGTTATCAGCGCCAGCATGATCGGCCCATGAACATTCGCGCGCTGCAACTCACCCGTACCACCACGACCGCCACCGGCGGGTCGTGGTGTTTCTGTCTGAGGTAACCCCAGCGCAGCAAACCCAAGGCCCCGCCAGCAATGGACGGGGCCTTGTTGTTTCTCCCGTCCGTGCGGCATCTGCAGCACCCAAGGAGAAACACCATGCCCGCAGCACTGTTGATCATCGATATGCAGGTCGGTCTGTTCCACGGACCGGAAAAGCCCTATCAGGGCGAACGGATTCTGGCCAACATCCGGCGCCTGGTCGCTCAGGCCCGCGCGACTCAAGTGCCGATCTTCGCCGTGCGCCACACCGGCCCGGATGGTTCACCGATTGCCGCTGGCAGTCCATTCTGGCAATTGTTGCCAGCGCTTGAACTGGACGCTGACATCGACACCCTCTTCGACAAATCCCGCCCCGATGCTTTCCATGGCACTGACCTCGCACAGCAACTCAAAGCCGCACAAGTAGAAGACCTCTATGTGGTCGGCATGAAAAGCCAGTTCTGCATCGACAGCACCTGTCGCAGCGCTGCCGATCTGGGCTTCAGACCACTGCTGGTCAGCGACGCCCACACCTGCATGGACACTGCTGCGCTATCGGCCGAAGCGATCATCAACCATCACAACGCCACCCTCGGTGCCGCTTTCGCACGGTTAATCGACAGTGCGGAAGTGAAGTTCTAAGGAAGCCTCCCGAAATAGACGCAACTTCACTTGCTGCGGTTGCGTCAACCAGACATTTGTTACGGCATCCCTTGTCCTACGGCTTCGTGTAATCAGTTAATGACGCCAGCGACGTTAACCACAGAAAACGCCAACAAACAAACCAATCAACCAACAAACTTTCAGAATAATCCTACAAGTTAAACAGCCACAAATACTCATAACAAAATATTACTTAAAATCGAATACCAGCCATTTGTTACAAACAACTACCCAGCCATTGAACAATATTCCATGGCAGGTCTATATTTTTATCGCTCCGAATTCGAAGACTAATAATTCAAGTGTGATCAAGAGGACACAGCATGCACAAGAACATGATGACCGGCCTGTTGTTGGCCGCACTGCTTGCGCCGCTCGCCAGCGCCAACGCCGATGTCCGCGAGCTGGCTTCTTCGCCACGATGGCTGACCACCAAGGTCTATATCGACGGCGCCCCTGAAACCGACGTCAAAGCGAAGTACCCCGGCGTCGTTGGTATATCGACGTGGGATCCCGAGCGCAATCGATACGAATTCTTTTACACCGATACAGGCGAATCAAAGTACAACAATGGCGGTGGCGGGTATTTCTTTGTCACCGGCGATCAGCAACAGCACATTCTTGTGCCGGATATCGGCCCGACCAAAACATGGGTCAGGCGTTTGGAAACACTGAACAAACGTGAGTTCACTTATTCTCGGGAAGTCCCCCGCGACATGGTCGACAACAATCCTCTTGTGCGCATTCATGTCGTTCACGCGCCCTATACCGGAACGATAGAAACCAAGTCCGCCATCAAACAATAAAACCAGGAGTTCGCTATGCAAAAGTCAATTAAAACCCTGCTGATGTCGACGTTACTGATTTCTTCTGTCTATTGCGCCGGGGTCAGCGCACAAGCTGCCACCCAGCCCGCAAAAAACGCCGTCGCCACCGCCGACAACGCGATGATGCTGACCGTGTTTCTGAAACATGATCAAACCCGACCGTTAAGTGAACTAAAGGCTCAGCTTGCGCAACAGGGTTTCCATAAAACGTTCCCCCCGGCCGGAGTCGAGGTGGTGAGCTGGAACATCATGATGGGGATCGGCCAGGTCGTGACCGTGCGCTTTCCTGTCTCGCGTCTGGCGGAAGTTAACCTGGCGCTGGAAAACACCGCATGGGGCAGTTACCGCACCGAGTTCTATCCGACCTACGATATCAAGCCGCTCGCGATGGCTGAGCAAGCCAAAGCCCAAGCGGCCCAATGATGTCGACAGCACAGCGGATCACCGGTGTGCTGCCTAACCTTGCTTCTTGCCCGAAGCCGTCCAGAATCAAAGCACCACTGCGCCAATGACAACGATTGCCAAGTCGCTGCGGATTCAGCACTCTGAAACGACTTTCGCGACCAACCCGCCGACGTTCACAGGAGCCGCGCAATGCCCGCCACCGTTCTGGTACTGGTTGAAACCATCAATGACTACTTGCCGATTCTCGAACATCAGGGCTTCCACCTGATCCTTGCCCCCACGCCCGCTGAACGTGCGCAAGCCATTGCCACCCAAGGCAGCCGCATCGACGCGGTGCTGACCCGTGGCCCGCTGGGTCTGACAGCCGATGAGATCGCCGCCCTGCCCGCGTTAAAGATCATTACGGTCATCGGCGCCGGTTACGAACAGGTCGACCTGCAAGCCGCCAGCAACCGTGGCATTACCGTGACCAACGGAGCCGGAGTCAACGCCTCATCGGTGGCCGACCATGCGCTGGCAATGTTGTTGGCACTGGTGCGCGATATACCGCGTTGCGACGCCGCAGTGCGCCGGGGTGAATGGCCGAAGATCATGCGCCCGTCGCTGGCCGGCAAACGCCTGGGGGTTCTCGGGCTGGGCGCAGTGGGCATGGCGATCGCCAAACGCGCGAACCTCGGTTTCGACATGCAGATCAGCTATCACAGCCGTCAGGTGCGCAACGATGTGCCGTACGCGTTCTGCTCGACGCCGACCGAACTGGCGCGAGCGTCGGACTTCCTGATCGTCGCCACGCCCGGCGGTATCGGCACACAGCATCTGATTACCCGCGCGGTGCTCGATGCGCTCGGTCCGAAAGGGTTTATCGTCAATATTGCCCGCGCCAGTGTGATCGCCACGGCGGATCTGATCACCGCCCTTGAACAACGCAAAATTGCCGGCGCCGCGCTGGATGTGTTCGACCACGAGCCACAAGTGCCGGATGCGCTGAAAACCCTGAGCAACGTGTTGCTGACACCCCACGTCGCGGGGCTGTCACCGGAAGCGACGCAAGGCACGGTGGAGCTGGTGGGCAAAAACCTCGTGGCGTTCTTCTCGGGCGAGCCTGTGCTGACGCCTATCGCGCTGCCGCCAAAACTCAACAATCAACGCGTGCACTAAAGCACCCCGAGCAACGTCCACAAACGCCGCGATTCCGCATCGGCACTGATCAACTCACCGAGCAACTCGCTCAGCGGTTTGTTGCCCCACTCGACGCCGCGCCGAATCAGATACGGCACGGGGCTGTGAGGTTCGGTGCGGGCAAGGTATTCGGCGATCAGCAGCAATTGTCGGTAAGCCTCTTCGCGACTGGCCGGTTCGCGAAATACCTGGGCAGCCGGTGCAGGTTCTTCTGGTTGCGGCAAGGCGACGGGGGCTTCGACCACCGGTGCCGGCGAAGCCGGTTGTTGTGGGTGCATGGCGATAAACTCCTGAGCCAACGTCAGCAGCGCTTGAATAATGTCCTGCAAGGGCCGCAATCCCGGGCCTTGATCCCCTAGATAAGCATTGCTCCAGCTGTCGAGCCGCTGCAGATGTTGCAGGCTCAGCAGCAGATTGCCTTGGGTGCGCAACCAGAACGCCAGCGGCGTGGCGCGGATCTGATCGCTGAGTTTTTTCTGTTCGTTGCGCGCGGTTTCTGCCGAGCTCTTGGCATTCTTGCTGTCGTTGGCCTGCACCTGCTGAATCTTTAAACGCCGCCAGACTTCAAGCGTATAAACCTCGAAATCACTGTTGCGAGTGCCGAACAGCGGCACGCGAGTGAGCAAGACTTCACTGTAGCGACGCACCAGCCATTCCAGCGGAATCACGCGCCACGACTGATCGCCCTCCTCGGCTTGAGGGTGCAAGTGCTCGGGGAAACGCTCACATAAACCGGCGATCAGCGCCAGGCTGCCGGGCAAACCGTCCAACGCTTGCAGGTGCAGCCAAGCTTCGCCAAGCCACGCGCTGAGCATCAAGTCCTTGCTGCGCTCGAGCAATAACGCAGTGGAGAGCTTCTCGACTTCCGACCAGTTCGCCCGCTTCAGTGTCGACTGCCAGACGCCGGTCGGCAGGCTGGCATCGTCCTCGCGGCGCAAGTCGCGCAACTGATCGAACTCACGCTCATAGCGCAAATCGACGCCACAGGGCGCATCCGCGCTGATCGGCGCGAGCAATTGATCAATCAGATCTGGCACAGCGGCCGATGGCAGGTTCACAAATCTTCCTTCTGCGATTCAAGGGCGACGGTGGTGCCGGTCACCTGAAACGGCGAACGCGGCGCACGGGTGGGCAACGGCGCGATCGACAGCGGCAGTTTCGAGCCCTGGCTCATCAGCGACAGACGCACGAACATCCGCGTGAATTCGCTGGTGACGCTGTCCGGCGCCCCGGTTACAGGTAAACGCAACGTCAGCGGGAAATCGGTGTAATCCACGTTTGGCTGACGCTGCACCGAGAAATGCGCGCGCATCAGGCGCAGCAGCGACCATGGCCCGCCGTACTCCCAACCGGCCTCCAGATCACGCACCACCAGATTCGGTTGCAGCGGGTCGTTGACCGGACGCTCCTTGCCGTTTCGCGCCCAGCGCAGGGTCAGGCGGACAGGCTGGCCGACCATCCAGCGCAGATTCGGTTGCTCGGCTGCCGGATAGTTGATTTGCTGATTGCCGGCGAGCAAGCCCCAGGCAATCACCTGATCGGCGCCCAGCTCATCATCGCGATCGGTGCGCCAGCGCACGTCCAGCTCGACGCCAAGGATGCCGCTCTTGTCGCGCACGAACAGCGGCGTCAGCCAACTGCTGGCTTGCTTCAAGCGGTTGAGAAAATCCGCCGCGGCCAGGCGTTCCGGGGTCTGGTTGGTGGCAAGGCCGGCCTGCGCGACCGGCAGTTTTTTGTCGATCAGTTGCAGAAAATATTCAACCCGCGCCGGATCGGCGTCCTGCATCTGCACGCCGTTGGCGAACGGAAAGCGATCCGCCAGATATTGATTGAAGTAGTTGGCCAGCTCATTCCATGCCGCAGCGGCCTGTTGCACTTGCAGCATCTGGCAACGCTGCATGGCTTCCTGTTGCAGCTCCACCGCGCGCATCGCCAACGTGCCGCGTCCGCCGGCGATGTTAGCGGTCTGCAGCATTTGCAGGCAGGAATTGACGTCCATCTCGACGAAATCGCGGCTGACCAGTTGCTCGATCTGTGCCGGCGAACTGGCCGGGTTGGCCTCTTTGTATTTGCGCAGTTCGTCGTTGAGCGCACTGAATTGCGTCACGCGTTCGTAATCCAGGGCCGAGAGATTGGCTTGCTGTGTTGTCAGCCACTGCAACGAAGACGTGCGCCGCTCAGTGATGCCGAGCATGGTGTTGAACTGCTGCTTGAGGCTCAGTTTCAGATCCTGCACGTCGCTGGCGCCGAACAGTTCCAGACCAAGGTTTTTCGAACCGTCCCACTGGCTGATTTCGGCCCGTCCGCCGAACAGTGGTTGCGCGGTGATTTCATCCAGACCACCAATAAGCTGCGCCATGGCGCGGCGGTTGAGCGCCGCTTGCAGACGCGTGGCGAGATCCGCGCGGTGCACCTCGACGAAAGCCTTTTGCAGGGCCATGGCTTGCTCGGCCTGCACATTGAACACAGCGTAAGGATGCGCCTGATCGTTGTGATCCTTGAGGCTCAACCACATCGCCTGGGCGGCGGCACGCTCGGCGGCTTTGAGCACCGCAACGCGATAGTCCGGTGGAATGCGTGGCAGTTCTTCGGCGATGTAGCTGTTGTAGTCGGCGAAATATTTCAGCGATTCATTGAGGTCATCACCGTCCACGGTCTGGCCTTGCATATTGACGTTGTCTTCGCTGGCACGCAGGGCGACCGAAACGAAGTCGCGCTTGAACAGCGCCTGTATCGCGTTATCGAGTTTCACCACTTGCTCTTGCAACGCCAATTGCCCGCTGACTTGCTGTACCAGCAAATTGTCCCGCGAGCCAACCTGTGCGATCCATTGATCGCGGAAACTCTGCTGCAAGCGTGACGCTTGCGTGTCGAGGTCTTGTTGGACTTGCGCGCCCAACAATGTGCTCTTGCCCACTTTGGCGAGGAAGTCACCATAACCCGGCACCAATTCCTGGCCTTTGCCACGGCTCCACGTTGCATTGGTCAGGGCAATTGCCGCTTGCAGATCGTCGACCAGCGCGGTCAGCTCTTCGAGTTCGCGCAGGCTGTTGCCACTGCCGGCCTCCAATTGATCGAGGTGCAACTTGAGATAACCGGCCTTGCTGACAAAGTTGTCGGCGAGAAAATACTGATCCAGCCAGCGCTGCATCAATCCGGAAAAGTTGCTGACGATCAGTGGTCGGTCGACGCTCAGATCCAGCGCCTGCAAGCTGCCGTCTTCCGCGGCCACGAGCAGCCGATTGTAGAACGCCGCGTAGGGCAAGGTGCCGGTGTTGAGGTTCAGCGACAGCGCGTTGTTGCTCAATTGCACCAAGTCGTCCAGTGGCGCACGCGGGTTGTTCTGCACTTGATTGAACAACTGGTTCTGCTGTTCCAGACGCAAGGCCCGATCCACCAGATCGTTCGCCTTCAGATAGTTCTGCCACTGCGCCGGGTCGTCGCTTTCGACACTGCTGCGTCGGTCGGTGCTGCGGATCGCCTTGATCTGCGCCAGTTGCGCACTCAACAGGTCATGCAGCGGCACCATGATGTGGCGCTGGGTGGACTGCAAGACTTGCTGCTCAAGCTGATTGTCGAGCGAGGAAAACCACGACGTCGGGAACACCAGCGAAACGTAGTTCCAGTGCGGCGCACGCTCCAGCACGCGCCAGAAGGTCTGCACATTGCGTCGGGTCGAGTCGACGCGTTGCGCCTCGTCACTGATCGCCACGTAGCCCTTTTGCGCGCCTTGCATCTGCCGCGCCAGTTCGTGGGCATCCTTGACCGACACCTGCCAGACCCAGAGCATCGCCACGGCCCAGATCACCCCGACCACCAGCGCCACGCCGGCCGTCAGCCGCTGCCAACGCTGACGCAAACGCAGCAGGCGCGGCACGCCTTGCGCCAACCCGCGCTCGCCGACCAAGCGCTGACGCCACAACTGGCGCACAAACACACTCTGCTGCAAGCCGCTGTCGTCAGCGGAAAATCCATCTTTGGCATCCTCCGAGGCCTGACTGGCGCTGAAATAGACACCGCGAAAACACGGCGCTTCCCCCTGGGCGTTGCCTTGAAACACCGGTTCCAGAACACTCTGCAAACCGCGGCGCAAGGTTTCCAGACGCTCTGGCAAGGCGTACAGATCTGCGCTCAACTGGCCGGACAAGGTGCCGATTTCGATGATGGCTTCCGCTATGGCGCGATGGATGCGATCGAGTGCCTGATCGCTCCACTGCCCTTGCCAAACCGCATCGCGTGAATAAGGTGACGACCAGCCCAGGGTACGCTCGCGGGCCTCGTCGGGCAGCGCGCTGATCAGTTCCTGGAATCCCGGCAGTTCTTCGAGTCCGGTGATGATCACGTACACCGGCACACTCAATCCAAAACGTTGCAGCAGATCGATGAAGCGCCGGCGCGCCGCCAGACCGAGGCCGGCGGCCTGTTCAAGATTGCTCAAACGACTGACCGGCACCAGCCAGACCACACCGTCCAGCGGCCGCTTGCTGCGCATTCGCAGGATCAAACCAAGTAATCGCCACCAACCGCCACGCTGCAAGTGCATACCGTCGTCGGGCAGAAACAGCGCTTGCGGCACCACCAGCACGGCGCCTTCGGGATCTGACCACCAGCGACCGAACCAGGCGGGTTTGTCGGTCGGTTGCAGACGCCATTCACTGACCAGTTGCGTGCCCTGGGTTTCGTCACCGAGCATCAGCAGCCATGGCATCTGATAGCGGTCATGACTGCCCTGCTCTTGCTCCATTTGCCGTACGGCTGCGTAAAAACTGCGGATCGCTGCGCCACTCTGGGTGCGCAACCACCACACGGCCACGGCGATGATCACCACGACCAGCAGCAGCGCGACAACCCACGCAACCATCGTCAGGGTGCTCATGAGCCTTGCTCCGCAGGCACCACCGAGTCGATGATCTGCAGCACCGGGTCCAGTTCCGAACGAATGTCCCGCCAGAGCAACTGGCCAAGCCCGGTCAGCAACAGCAGCATCGCCAGAATCCCCAACGCCAGGCGAAAGCCATCCGGCAGCGCCGTGCGCACCGGCAGTTGCAATGGCGTGGTCAGCGACGGCTGCGTCAGACGCTGACTGACATCGACATAACTGGCCTCGCCCTGCCAGGCAAAGGTGTACAGCGCCAGCCGCCACTTCTCCAATTGCGCCTGACTGTGTTCACCGCGCAAACGCCCATGGAAACCGAGGATCAGGCATTGCAGATACACGTTGGCCAGATCGCGCGTGGTCGGTTGCTGTTCATCGAGCAAAGCTTGAATCGCCGCCGGCACTTGTTCGCCGGCCTGACGACTGGCATACAGACGCGACTCCAAAGGTTTGTCCTGCCACGCTGCTTGTCCAGGCCAAGGGGTGAACAGCAGGGTTTCATCGACCAGTGCGACGAACGCGTAAACCAACGCCTTGACCTGCTCGGTCGCCGAATCACCGACCCGCGCATAAGCGGTGCGCCACAATCGCTGCGAGGCCTGTGTCGAGAGTTCGACCACGGTCTCCACCAGCGCCGCTTCGTCCTCGCTGTCCTTGGGCAATTGCACCCAGTCCTGTTGCCATTGCTGCCACGTCTGGCGGAACGCGCTGCTCAACGGTGCGTCCTGCAACCCAAGGCTTGCGGCACTTCCTTGCGACATACGGCGTTCCTTGTGTGATCAGGCACTTTCACTGTTCTGGGCGACAAACAGCACCACTTGCCACGGGCTGCTGGTCAGTTTCGTCGCCGGCGCGGCGATAATCAGCGGCAGTTGCGCGTCGAACCACGTACCTTCGGCGGTGATCACAAACAGCCGCGTGTCCTCGCCAACGCTGTAGGCCACCTGTTCGCTGCGGCTCATGACCTGGTGCGACAAACCGCTCATGCGCTGGCGACTGAGCAGCGCAATGTGCGGTGCCGAGGCGATGATCGCGCCACGCAACCAGTCAATTGCCGCTTGTTCGCTGGCGCCGTTGGGCATGCGCAGACCGATCACCAGACGCTGACTCGGCTGCTCGTCCGGCAGTTGAATGGAAAAGCTGTGCTCACCGCGCTCGAACGGCAGGCTGCGATAGCCGGCGCGGATCAGTTCGAGGGTGATCTCCAGCCATTGCAGCACGGCGTCATAACCGCGCTGCAATTCGACAAAATCCAGCGCTGCAAACGCCGGCACGCCGGCCAGCGGATCGAGCGCCGACCACGCGCCGGCCAGACCGAGCAATTGCACATAGAGGGTTTGTGGATGAGCAATACGGCTGTTCAGCGCGCCTTCGACTTCCGGCAGACGCGCCCACAACGCCGTCAACTGGCGGCGGATTTCCAGCGCATCGTCCTGATTGCCGGCCTGCTGCGCCTGACGCAAACGGCCACCGAGAAACAGACACTTCTCCCGCGACCGCGCGCAGAGACCGGCGATGCGTCGACCGAGCGCCGACTCCGGCAACAGGATCGGCGTCGGCGCCGTGTAAGACAGCGGCAGAAAACCGCCACCCTCCTTGCGGATTTTCAGCAGCGGCAGGCAGATCGAATCGGCCTTGTTCAATTGCGTGCACAGGCGTGGATTAGGCCGCCACACGGTGATCGATTCAGGAAATTCACCGCTGGTGAGATCCGGCAGCGCGTCGCCCACCACCGACTGCAAGCGCCCTTTGAGCGGCAGCAACTGCCCGGCCCGCCACATCGGGCTGATCGCCAGGTAAACGGTAACGGTGGCGTCGTCGGTGGCATCGATCGCCGCGCCGACATCCAGTTCCAGCGCCGGCCCGATCCCGGCCTGCAAATCTACCGGCAGGCCGTCGGGCATCGTCCCCTGCAGCGACAAGACGCGCACCACGCCAGCGCTCAGCGCCGAAGGATCGAATTCCATGTGGCTGACGCCCCAGAACCACGGGTTGCACGCTTGCGCCAAATGCGCGCCGAGCGCTTCGGCCCGCAATCCTTGCAACTGAAAATGCTGCGGCAGCAATTGCATGCCTTCGTGCCAACAAACCGCGTCAGGTAGCAGACTCATACGACTCCCTTCGACAAGCCGCGATCCGGCGGCAGCGGTGGTGTTTCAGTGTTCGGTGGCGTTGACCAGGCTCATCTCGCGGCTGTCGAATTTCAGCCACGCCTCGCTCTGATCGTCGAGCCGCAAGCGGTGTGCTCCGGGTGTGTTATAGCTGGCGAAGACTAAAAGTCCAGCAGCCTTCTTGCCCCCCAACGGGAAGGGTTGGCGGTCGATGAATTGCCCCGGCACCAGCTCCAGTCCCCACACGCTCATCAACTGACGATAGTCGCGTTGGTACTGTTCGCGCCCGGCGAACCACTGGCTGGCACTGATGCCTGACAACTGCTTGAGCAGATCCGGGTCGGCGACTGCAATGAAGTCCACGGCAATCGGCGTGTCGTCGTTGGCTTTCGGAGCGACGTCGAGGGTCAGGCTGTCGAGGTCCACCTTCGGCCCGAAGAGGGAGCAACCGGCCAGGGACGCAAACAGCAGTGTTAGAAAAAGTCGTCTACGCAAAATGAATTTTCCTTTTCGCGAACCTGTCCAAAAATGTTTTTGCTTGCTTTTTTATAGACCTGTTCTAGCGTCTTGGGTAGTTCGGTTCCTACAGCCGAATCAAGAAGGTTTGTCAAAGGAACGACAGGTCATCTGCCTCCCTTTCTAACCTACGGTCCAGCAAGGGAAAGCGATGAACGGGCCTCCCCGATGCATTGCGCCCGCTCATCGCATCGGAGTCCGCCGTCATGGCAGAAAGTACTCAGCACAAGCTCGACCGGGTGCGCCCGCCCCGAGTGCAAATCACCTACGACGTCGAAATCGGCAACGCCATCGAGAAAAAAGAATTGCCACTGGTGGTCGGAATTCTTGCCGATCTGTCGGGCAAGCCGCTCGAACCATTGGCAAAACTGACTGACCGGCGTTTTACCGAAATCGACCGCGACAACTTCAACGAAGTGCTCGCCTCGATCGGCCCGCGCGCCACGCTGCAGGTCAACAACACCCTCAGCGGCGACGACAGCAAGCTCAACATCGAACTCAATTTCAAACACATCGACGACTTCGACCCAGTCAAGGTGGTGGAACAAGTCACACCGCTGCGCCGCCTGTTCGAGGCCCGCCAGCGTCTGCGCGATCTGCTGACCAAACTCGACGGCAACGATGACCTGGACAAGCTGTTGCGCGACGTCATCGCCAACACCGAAGGCCTGCAGGAAATCAAATCGGCCCGTCCGGACAACGCTACCCCGGCAGCTGATGCCGAGGCGCCGGCCGAACCGCAAGCCTGATCGTCCACTTACATCGAGGGGAGAATTCGCCATGCCCGCTTCAGCTCAGAAACAAGCCAGCGACAGTACGACCGAGACACTTTCCCTGCTTGACCAGATCATTCTCGACGGCCGCATGGCCCACGATGACAGTCAGCAGGATTACGCCCGCGACATGCTCGCGGAGTTCGCCACCCAGGTCCTCGACGAAGGCATGGCCATCGACAAGGACACCGTGGCGATGATCAACGACCGCATCAGTCAGATCGACGAACTGATCAGTGCCCAGCTCAACGAGGTCCTGCACCACCCCGACCTGCAAAAACTCGAAGCCTCGTGGCGCGGTCTGCACCTGCTGGTGCAGAACACCGAAACCAGCACCCGACTGAAACTGCGCCTGCTCAACGTCACGCAGAAGGAGTTGCAGAACGACCTGGAAAAAGCCGTCGAGTTCGACCAGAGCGCGCTGTTCAAAAAGATCTACGAAGAGGAATACGGCACCTTCGGTGGCCACCCGTTCAGCCTGTTGGTCGGTGACTACACCTTTGGCCGGCACCCGCAGGACATCGGCCTGCTGGAGAAACTGTCGAACGTCGCCGCCGCGGCCCACGCGCCGTTCATTGCCGCCGCCAGTCCTCGCCTGTTCGACATGAACAGCTTCACCGAACTGGCGGTGCCGCGTGATTTGTCCAAGGTCTTCGAGAGCCAGGAGCTGATCAAGTGGCGCTCATTCCGCGAGAGTGAGGATTCGCGCTACGTATCGCTGGTGCTGCCGCACTTCCTCCTGCGTCTGCCCTACGGCCCCGACACCTCGCCGGTGGAAGGCATCAACTACGTCGAAGACGTCAATGGCACCGACCACAGCAAATACCTGTGGGGCAACGCCGCGTGGGCGCTGTCGCAACGCATCACCGAAGCCTTTGCCAAATACGGCTGGTGCGCGGCAATTCGTGGCGCTGAAGGCGGCGGCGCGGTTGAAGGTTTGCCGGCGCACACCTTCCGCACCAGCTCCGGCGACCTGTCGCTGAAATGCCCGACGGAAGTGGCGATCACCGACCGCCGCGAGAAGGAACTCAACGACCTCGGCTTCATCGCCCTGTGCCACAAGAAGAACAGCGACGTCGCGGTGTTCTTCGGCGGCCAGACCACCAACAAGTCCAAGGTCTACAACACCAACGAGGCCAATGCCAACGCGCGGATCTCGGCGATGTTGCCGTACGTGCTCGCGGCCTCGCGTTTCGCCCATTACCTGAAGGTGATCATGCGCGACAAGGTCGGCAGTTTCATGACCCGCGACAACGTGCAGACCTACCTCAATAACTGGATCGCCGATTACGTGCTGATCAACGACAACGCGCCGCAGGAAATCAAGGCGCAGTACCCGTTGCGTGAAGCCCGCGTGGACGTCACCGAAGTCGCCGGCAAACCCGGTGCCTACCGGGCGACGGTGTTTCTGCGGCCGCACTTCCAGCTTGAGGAACTGACTGCATCGATCCGTCTGGTGGCGACGTTGCCGCCACCGGTTGCCGCTTAAAGCTCCAGAGAAAACCCTGATGGCGAGAGGATTTATCCCCTCGCCACGGGCTCCGTGTTCAGCCCATTTGCCTAATGTGAATTTCTTCAGGAGTTTCAAGCGATGGATGCAATCATTCTCGACCTCGGCGGCGACATCAAAGGCGACAGCCTGCTCGAAGGTTTTGCGGACAAGATCGAAGTCATGTCCTACAGCCACAACGTGGCGATGCAAGTCACCAACGACGTCAGCAACTCGGAGCGCACCTCCGGCAAACCCCATGTCGGCGAGTTCACGGTGACCAAGTTTATCGACAGCTCGACACCGTCACTCAACGAATACTGCTGCGCCGGCAAACCGATCCCCGAAGCCATCATCACCATCGGCCGCAACGCCGCCGAGGGCAGCGGGCAGTTGATGCCCTTTATTGTCTACACCCTCACCAACGTGGTGCTGTCCAACGTCAGCGTCAGCGGCGGTACCGGTGGCAAACCGGTGGAAACCGTGTCGCTGAACTTCACCAAGATCAAGTGGGAACTCACCGCGCAGAAAGACGACGGCACCAAGGAAGGCACGGCCGCGTCGACCTGGGACATGGCCGCCAACAAGCTTGTCAGCTAACCCGGCGCCTTGGCCATGGCAGGCACCGGCATGCGCGCGCCGCTGTTCGAACGCCTCGCGTCCAGCGAGGCCGAGAGCACGCGCGAGTTCGATCGGCAGGACTTGCTCGACTCGGTGCACGCCGAGCTCGGGCGCCTGTTCAACACCCGCCGTGGTCCACTCACGCGGACCACGCCAGCGAGTGTGATCGACTACGGCATCGCCGACTGGAGCGCCTTGCAACAGCAACGCAGCGATGATCGGCGGCGGCTGGCGCGGGACATCCGCGAAGCGATCATGCATTTTGAACCGCGCCTGCTGCTGGGCGAAGTTCAGGTCAATCCCTTGCCCGAACACCCGCAGCGCATGAGCATTCGCTTGCTCGGCGAATTACGCAGCGGCCAGCAGCACTGGCCGGTAGCCTTTGTCATCGAGCCTGGCGGCGAAGGGCTGGAGGTGCGCCATGAGCGACTCGATTGACCCGCAACTGCTCGATTACTACCAACGCGAACTGACCTGGCTGCGGCATGCCGGCAGCCAATTTGCCGAACGATACCCGAAAGTCGCGCGGCGTCTGGAACTGTCCCCGGGCGAATGCCCCGATCCGCACGTTGAGCGTTTGCTGGAAGGTTTTGCACTGCTCGCCGCACGCCTGCAACGGCGCCTGGATGACGACTACGCCGAGTTCAGCGATGCGTTGCTCGAACAACTTTATCCGTTGGCGATGCGGCCGTTGCCGTCCTGCGCCATCGTGCAGTTCGAGCCAGACCCAGGCAAAGGCAAACTCGACGAGGGCTATCCCCTGCCCCGCGATACGCCATTATTCGTCACCACCAGCAAGGGCGAGAGCATTCACTTTCGCACCTCGGCCGCCGTTCGGTTATGGCCGATCGAAGTCACCGAAGCGCTGTTGCTGGGCAGCGATGAAGCCCAGGCGTTGACCGGCGTGGCGCAATCGCGCTCGGCATTGCGTTTGAGTCTGCGCTGCCTGGGCGAGAGCCAGTGGGCTGATCTGGGCATTGAGCAATTGCGCATCCACCTGGCCGCTTCCCCGGTGGTCAATGCTTGCCTGTATGACCTGCTTGGCGCGCATGCGATGCAGGTATTGGCGGGATCGCCGGGCAGCGTTCCGACGGCGCTGAAAGGTTTGCCGAACATCGTCGGTTTCAGCGATGACGAAGCACTGTTGCCGGATGAAGACGGTGTCCATCCGGGCATGCGCTTGCTGGCCGAGTATTTTGCTTTCCCGGATAAATTCCACTTTTTCGATCTGCCCTTGAGCGGTGTTTCCAGCGACAGTCAGGCCCTCTATCTGTATATCGTTTTCGACCGTGTCCCTGCTAGCCGCCTGCACTTGCAGGCCAGTGATATCGCCTTGGGCTGCGCACCGGTAATCAACCTGTTCCCGCGGACTTCCGAGCCGCTGCGTCCCGACGGCACGCGCAGCGAGTATCGACTGATCGCCGACAGCCACCGCGAGAACAGTGTCGAAATCCACAGCATTCGCGGCATGCGCGCCAGTACTCGCACCGGTGTGCAGCGCCTGCCGGCGTATTACGGCAGCCAGCACAGCGGCGGCGACCAGCAGCGCTACTGGCATGCGCGACGGGTCAACGGCATGACGCCAAACCGGCTCGGCAGCGATTTATTGGTGAGCGTGGTCGACACCCGTTTTGAACCGCAAACCGATCTGCCTGATTACAGCCTTACCGCCGAGTTGCTCTGCACCAACCGTCATCTGGCGCAAACCCTGCCGGCCGGTACGCCGCTGGGTTTCGAGCGCCCCGGCCCGGTTGCCTGGGCCCGCCTGCGCAATCCGCCGAGTGCACAAAGTCAGCCGCGGCTGGACGGTGATTCGCGCTGGCGCCTGGTGTCGCAACTGACCCTCAATCATCTGTCGCTGGTTGAAGGCCCGCAGGCGCTGGATGCACTGAAAGAGATTCTGCATCTGCACAACCTGCGCGATGAGGCCAGCGCCTTGAGGCAGATCGAAGGCCTGGTGCACCTCAGCTGCGAACGGGTAATCGGCCATGTTGGCGCTGATGCCTGGCGCGGCTGGCGCAATGGTCTGGAAGTGCAGTTGCAGCTTGATCCGCAGCATTTTGTCGGCAGCAGCGCGGTGTTGTTTTCGGCGGTGCTGGCGCAGTTCTTTTCCCTGTACGCCACGGCCAACCGCTTTGTGCGCACCGTCCTGATGCAGTCCGACAAGGAGGTCAAGGCATGGCAACCCCAAGCCGGCATGCCCCTGTCGCTCTGACCCTGAGCCAGCGCCTGCGCCGTGAGCCGCAGGCCTTCGAATGGTTGCAGGCGTTGCTGTTGCTCGAACGCGAGCAGCCGCAGGCCGACCCACTCGGCAGCGGCACCTCGCCGCAGACCGAAGCGCTGAAACTGCGCGGACCACTGACGCCGGCGTTTGCCGCCAGCCAGATTGAAGCCCTGCACGAAGCGCCTGGCGAACCGCTGACACTCGACACACCGATATTCGGACTCGGCGGCCCGGACGGCCCTCTCCCCTACGCCTATCAGGATTGGCTGCAACAACGGGCGCGGGCCAAAGATCATGCACCGGCCGCGTTTCTCGATCTGTTCCAGCATCGCTTGCTCAGCCTGCTGTACAAAGTGATGCGCAAACACCGGGTGGCGCTAGGCTTTGTCACGCCGGGGGCGTCGCCGGTACAGGCGCAATTGCGCGCGCTGACCGGTTTGCTGCCCAAGGCGTTGCAGGAGCGCCAGGCTGCTCCCGACTGCGCCGTTCTTGCCTGTACGGCGTTGTTTGCCGATGGCCGTCGCTCACTGGCGGGATTTGCCGCGATCGTGCGCGAGCAGTTTGCCGTGCCGGTCGAGTTGAGCGCCTACGAAGGTGCCTGGCGGCAGATCCCGTCCGCCAGCCGTAGCGTAATCAAACCCGGCGGACGCAACCTGCAACTGGGCCGCAGCGCCGTGGCCGGCACGCGGGTCTGGGATGAGCACGCCGGCATTCGCCTGACCCTCGGACCATTGCCGTCGACGCAAGCGGCGCGCTTTCTGCCGGATGGCGAAGCACACCCGGCACTGGCCAGTCTCGCGGCACTGTATTTCGGCCCGGATCTGGACATCAAACTGGTGCTGCGGGTACGCGGTGCCGGGCCGCTGAAACTCGCTCGCCAGACTCCGGTACTGTTGAGCTGGAACGGTGGGTTGCAGCGTCAGGCCAGCCTCGGCGTGCAAACCATCGAAACCCGACTGCGTCAGCTGGAGATTACCTGAACATGGAACTGGCCAGCCTGATCGGACGCCTCAACCCGGACAACCGTCGCGCCCTCGAACGCGCCGCGCAGCGCTGCTTGCAGCGCGGGCATCACTTTGTCGAGATCGAACACCTGTTGCTGGAACTGCTCGATATCGAGGGTGGCGACTTGGCTTTTCTGCTACCGCGTTTCGGCCTCGAACGTGATGCGCTGACGGCCGAGATCAACAAGGCGCTGGACCTGTTCAAGGCAGGCAGTACGCGCACACCGGCACTGTCGTCGCACACCCTCGGCTTGCTCGAAGATGCGGTGGTGCAGGCCAGTGTGTTGGGACTCGACAGCATTCGTTCCGGCTTGCTGTTGTTGGCGTTGGTTGATCGCGATGAGCGCCGCAGTCTGCTGCTCAACAGTGCCTCGTCGTTGCTGCGAATTCCCAAAGAAGCGCTGCGCGCGAATCTGCTGGAGTGGACGGAAAACTCTCGTGAACATGTCGGTCCGCGCACAGGTTCACCCGCCCATTCAGCACCGCGCCAAGACTCGCTACTCGATCAATACACTCAGGATCTGACGGCCGACGCCCATGCCGGGCGCATTGATCCGATCGTTGGCCGCGACGGCGAGATTCGCCAGTGCATCGATATCCTGCTGCGGCGCCGACAAAACAATCCGATTCTGGTGGGTGCACCGGGCGTGGGTAAAACCGCCGTGGTCGAAGGCCTGGCCCTGCGCATCGCCGCCGGTGATGTACCGCCATCGTTGCAAGAGGTCAGTCTGCGCGTGCTTGACCTCGGTCTGCTGCAGGCCGGTGCCGGGGTCAAAGGTGAATTCGAACAGCGTTTGAAAGGCGTGATCGACGCGGTGCGCAATGCTGACAAGCCAATCATTCTGTTTATCGACGAAGCCCACACCCTGATCGGTGCTGGCGGCGCCGAGGGCGGCAGCGATGCGGCCAACCTGCTGAAACCGGCGCTGGCGCGGGGCGAGCTGCGTACCCTCGCCGCCACGACATGGATGGAATACAAAAAATACTTCGAGAAAGACCCGGCCCTCGCCCGTCGCTTTCAACTGGTGCAGGTCGAAGAGCCGGATGAAATCACAGCAGTGGAAATGCTCCGAGGCGTGGCCGCCAAACTCGAACAGCATCATGGCGTGCAGGTACTCGACGCGGCGATTCATGAAGCGGTGAAACTTTCGCATCGTTACATTTCCGGCCGCCAGTTACCGGACAAAGCCATCAGTGTGCTCGACACGGCATGCGCCCGGGTCGCGCTCGGCCAGCACGACGTGCCGCCGCCGCTGGAGAGCCTGCGTCATCGGCAAAACAGCCTCAAGGATGAAGTCGAGCGCCTGCGTCGCGAACAGGCCACAGGGCTGGATCACCGTGAGCGCATCACCCTGCTGGAAACTGAATCCAGCGTAAATGTGCAGGCCATCCGCGAACTGGAAACCCGCTGGGGCGAAGAGCGCGTAGCTGTCCGCGAACTGCTCGACACGCGTCGTGAGTTGCTGGCCTTGAGCGAGCGCGCCGACAGCGACAAACCCGATGAAGCCACCGACAGTCGCATTGATCATCTCGCGGCTGAATTACTGCGCCTTGAGGCCGGACTGGACGCCATCCGCCAGGACGATCCGCTGGTGCCCGAACAGGTCGACACTAAAACCGTCGCTGCGGTAATCGCCGGCTGGACCGGCATCCCCGTCGGCAAAATGCTCGCCGACGAAGCCCACGCCGTGCGCACCCTCGGCACGCGCATGGGGCAACGCGTGATGGGCCAAAGCACCGCGCTCAATACCATCGCCCAACGTTTGCAGGCCTACCGCGCCGGACTCACCGACCCACAAAAACCGGTGGGTGTGTTCCTCCTCGTCGGCCCTACCGGTGTCGGCAAAACCGAAACCGCTTATGCATTGGCCGATGCGTTGTATGGCGGCGAACGCAACCTGATCAGCATCAATCTTTCGGAATATCAGGAAGCTCACACCGTCAGCCAACTCAAAGGCGCACCACCGGGTTATGTCGGTTATGGCAGCGGCGGCGTGCTGACCGAGGCGGTGCGGCGCAAACCGTATTCGGTGGTGTTGCTGGATGAGATCGAAAAGGCGCACCCGGATGTGCTGGAGGCGTTTTACAACGTGTTCGATAAAGGCTTGATGGAGGACGGCACCGGGTTGGTGGTCGATTTCAAGAACACCGTGATGCTCGCCACCAGCAACGTCGGCGCCGAACTGTTGCTCGACACACCGGTTGCGCAACTCGGCTCCGAAGCCTTCAACGAAGCCCTGCACAAGGTCCTCCTGCAAGCCTTCCGCCCGGCATTTCTGGCGCGCATGACCGTGGTTGCGTATCGGCCGCTGGATGAGGCGACGCTGGAGGGGATTGTGCTGGCCAAGCTTGAGAAGTTGCGTGGCCGCTACAAGGCAGCGACCGGCAAACAGTTCGAGTTTGATTCGGGAATTGTCAAAGCGGTGCTCGCCAAGTGCAGCGCGGCCGGTGCGCGGGATGTCGAGAATGTGTTGATGACGCAAGTGACGGGGAAGTTGGCGGAGTGGGTGTTGGAATAGCTTGACGTGATAGGGAGACACCAATCTCAGTAGTTGCGTGCTAACAGCGGTTCATTCTCAGCGATGCTCCCGTCCAGACGGGCCTTTCAACCATCCAGCGGCAGATAAAAAATGTCCAAATACCTATCGCAAGTCCTCCTGTCTTTCCTTTCAGGACACGGTGACGACACCATCAATAACGGGACGAACTCCATAATCGCCAAAGGAAATACAACCGGGGTCACATCGCACTCGTTCATTGCCAATACAACATCCCCTCAAACCGTCGCACAGACAACGTCCGGAACGATGGGGCCATGGCGTCTCTACGTGCGTGGACATGGCAGTCATTCCAAGCAAACGCTGGGATCATTCTCCGTTGATCAGGTTGCCTGGTATCTCAGTGAGTGTGGGCTCGGCACCAACTTGCCAGACGTCATTTCGGTGACTTCGTGCAAATTGGCACTCGGCACAGATCAATCCACCACCGAAAAAGTTTTTCAGCCCTCTTATGACAGCTTCGTCGGCAGGCTACATAAGCTGCTTGGAAACAAGTACAACCTGTACACCACCATGCACGGCAGAACAATGAACAATAGTGTCGTTAAAAATGCAGGCGCCCATACAGGTCGAAAAACAACCCGCACGCCAGGGGGCAAACATCTTCATCAACAGTCATTCGCAAAAGTTACTTACTACTGGGATAGCAGCAAAAACCAGCAGGTGAAATTTTCCTATAACGAAATGGAGATTGACGCCGAAGTCAGCGAAGCAATGGATATTGACTGGACTCCCGACATGATGGACATCGGGTAAGCGCTGACAACGTCTACCCATAAATAAATAAACAAACAGCCCCTCCCATCCCCAACCGAGAAGCGGTGCATCATGTGCAACTTCAAAAAGATAATTACGATCGAAAGCATTATTGATGAGTTTCGGCTAACCATAGACCCCCATCAAAGCAAACCGCTGGAGTACACCATTTACTCTGCACCTGCTCGTTTCGATGATTCAACTCCGCTGAATTTCGCTGAGAACCAAACCTGTTTCTATCGGGCGATGACCGCCGAAGAGTTCGAGGCGTTCCGGTTCGGCACCGTGTTATCCGCCGCTGGCCATCAGGGATTCGCATCATTCCGCAACTACAGCAAAGCCTACCTCAACAAAATGTTCGGGCGTAGTAACTATGCGGTACTCGTCGAAGTTTATGCTCCCCAATGGATCAATGAGCTTCACACTCACGGGTGGTCAACCGGAAAGGCGGAAAGCGGCGACATGTCTTGGGGTATTGGCCAGACTCAATCCAATGGTTGGACCAACAAGGGAACAATCAAGGCTTCCAACAAAAACCTCGCACGCTCCCCTCTAAGCATATTTCAGACCACTCGTCGTACATTCAAAGTCGTCAATCTCATCATCAAAGCCAAAACCAAGAAAAATGAAGCCCTTAACGCGCCTTCCGACGCACCATGGTTCGGGATATTCAGCACGATAGACACTGACCTGATTTCACCCAAGGACATCGAGTTACTCAAGAAAAGCAACGGTTTTTCATCAGATCTTCCGCGACTACCAATCAGTGAATCTCGTGATGAAAATGGAATACCCACAGATGGCAACTGTTTGTTCCATACGCTCTCAAGATGTCTTCAGCAAAGGGGTATGCATGGAATATCACACGAGGATCTCAGAAACTACGTTTGCTTGTACATGGATAACAACCCGGCCTTCTGTGAAACCTGGGGCATCACGGTGGCGTACATTACAAACATGCGACTATCCGGAACTTGGGGTGGAGGTATAGAAATAGCGATCATTGCGCAAATATATAATGTAAAGATCAACGTCATGATCCCCAATCAGGGATTTACTTCAATGATTGCGTTCAATGCAACGACTGAAACAGCGCCCATTCAAATTGAATACAGAAACGGCAATCACTACACCACGCCGTGAGTGCTGCCAGCGGAAAAAATCGTCACCGTCCTCCATGAACTGAAAGCTCACCAAAGGCCAATTCATGCCTCGCGCCACCGACAGCAGCACTACGATTTCACTCACCGCCACTTCGCTGTCGGCGCTGTTCCCTGAGTCGTTTTCAGGTGACGAAGCCCTGAACATATTGGGTTCACAAACCCTCAACGGTCTCAACGACGGCACTTCTCTTACGCTGACCAGCGCTATCGCTACCCACGTCACCACCACTCTGCACAACGATGCGCAGATGCGCGAGTTCGACGCACTGGTAGCCGAGATCCGCCAACTGCCCGCCGATGCCACAGCCGAGCGCTATAAGATCCTGCTCAGACCGTGGCTGTGGTGGCTGACCCTCGCGAGCAACAACCGCGTGTTTCAGAACCTCGCCACGTCGGACATCGTCACGACGATTTTCAAGGCCCATGGCTTCACCGATTTCAAACTCTCGCTGACCGGCAGCTACACGCCCCGTGAATACTGCGTGCAGTACGGCGAAAGCGATTTCGCTTTTGTTTCGCGGCTACTGGAAGAGGAAGGCATCTTCTGGTTCTTCACCCATGACGAAGGCAAGCACACGCTGGTGCTCGGCGACAGCAACGATGCCTTCGTGCAAATCCCCAACGGGCCGAAGGTCAAGTATTTTGGGCAAGGTCTGGGTGAGCGTGAGTTGCACGGCATTCGCTCCGGGCAGGTGTGCCTGCAAGCTGTGTCCGGGGTGTACCGGGCAACGGATTACGAATTCACCACGCCAACCACTTCGCTCTACGGCCAGGCCGAAGCCGTGGCCGGGCCGCTTTCGATCTACGAGCACCCGGGCGGCTACAACGCCAAGGCGCGCGGTGATGCGCTGACCAAGCAACGGGTTGACGGCTTGCGCAGCGAGGAGAAACGTTTTGTCGGCGAAAGCGACTGCCGTTGGCTGATTCCGGGGCACTGGTTCACCCTCGAAGGGCACGACGATGCCAGTCTGAACATCGATTGGGTCGTCACGCGGGTCACCCATGACGCCAGCCACGACAGTTATCGCAACCGCTTCGAAGCCATCCCCAAAGCCACGCCGTTTCGTCCGCAACGTGTGACGCCAAAGCCGCGCATGCATCCGCAGACTGCAATCGTCGTCGGTAAATCCGGTGAGGAAATCTGGACCGACGAATACGGCCGGATCAAGTTGCAGTTCCCCTGGGATCGCGATGGCAAGAACGATGAAACCAGCTCCTGCTGGGTGCGCGTGGTGTTGCCGTGGAGTGGCAAGGGTTTCGGCATGCAGTTCATTCCGCGCATCGGCCAGGAAGTCATCGTCACGTTTATCGACGGTGATCCGGACCGGCCACTGGTCACCGGTTGCGTGTACAACGGCGACAACGCCCTGCCCTATGCCTTGCCGGCCAATCAAACACAATCGGGGATCAAAACCCAGTCATCCAAGGGTGGCGGCGGTTTCAACGAGCTGCGCTTCGAAGACAAAAAGGACGCTGAAGAAGTGTTCTTGCAGGCGCAGAAGGATTTCAACATCAACGTCCTCAATGACACCACTGCCACCGTCGGCCACGACGAAACCCTCACCGTGCAGAACGCGCGCACCCGCACAGTGAAGGACGGCGACGAGACGGTGACGCTGGAAAAAGGCAAACGCAGCGTCACGATTCAGACCGGCAGCGACAGCCTCGATGTAAAGGACAGCCGCACGGTGAAGGTCGGCGCTGATCAGAACCACAGCACCGGCGGCAACTACACCGACAAGGTCAGCGGTGATTACAGCCTGACCGTGGATGGCAACCTGACGATTAAAGTCAGCGGCACCCTGACCCTGCAAAGTGGCGGCAGCTTCACGATCAAGAGCGGCGCCGATCTGGCAACCTCGGCCAGCACCTCGATCACGCACAAGGCCGGCACTGCCTTGACCAATCAGGCCGGTACTTCACTGGACAACAAGGCCGGGACGACGTTGACCAACGACGCCGGGATCAGTCTGACCAACAAGGGCGCAGCCTCACAGACCGTGGACGGCGGCGGCATGCTGACCATCAAGGGCGGTCTGGTGCAGGTCAACTGACAAGGAGAAACCATGGCGATCACACCGCTGGATCTGCAGCAGGATGACAAGCAGCTCAAGGGGCGTTTGCAGGACGGTCAACTCGATGGCCCGTTGAACATCAAGGATGACGGGCGCAAACAGGCGGATCTGAATTACAACCAGGGTGAATTGCACGGCACCTCACTGCTGTATCACACCAACGGTAAGGTCTCTGCACAGATGCCGTTTGTACGCGGCAAGTTGCAGGGCGTTGCCAGTTTTTATGCGCCCGAGGGTTTTCTGCAACGTAAAGCGACGTATCGCCGCGGCTTGTTGCATGGCGAGGCGTTCAATTACTTTGCCGACGGACAAGTGGCGGAGGCTGAGTTTTATCGCGATGGTGTGCGTGAGGGGCGCTATCAGCGCTTTCACCCCAATGGCAAACCGGCGGTGGAGGCGCGCTATGTGAATGGCCAGTTGCTGGAGCCGGAACAAGGATTTGCCGAGGACGGGCGGCCTTTGGGTGCGGATGGCAAGCCGATTTCGCGGGTGCGCTGGTGGTATCGGCAGTGGGCGGATCCGCAGCAGACCTGAAAACCCGGAAGAGCCCCTCACCCTAGCCCTCTCCCAGAGGGAGAGGGGACCGACCGAGCTGTCTTGCTTCATACATCGACCTGTAAGACCGAGTCGATTATGGATTCACAGCTAGACTTTCACGTCGGCGGAGCTAATCAATCCCCCCCAATCGGCTCCCTCTCCCCCTGGGAGAGGGCTGGGGTGAGGGGTTTGGATTTCACGCCAAGTAAAAAACTCAGGGAATAAGCATCTGCATCTGCCCTGGCACCACAATCTTGATCACCCCCGCCCAGTTACACATCAACGTTGAGTTGGCATCGATCGCCGGCATCCCGCCCAGCAACAACGTCGGCGCCCCGCCGGGAATCCACGGTGTGGCCGTCGCCGGAATACACGGCATCGGCGTCAACACCCCCAGGGCGGCCGCAGTTGCAGCGGCGACCATCGGATTGGCCATGCTCATGCACACCCCGAACGGCAGGATATTCACCAGCGGGATGTGATCCATGATGTTCGCCGCCGGCATCCCGCCGGTCAGCGTGCGATTCACCGGCAACACGTTGAGCATCGACGGCGCGGCGCCGAAGCTGCATTGCAAAGTGGCCGTGGCACAGACTTGCGGACAGCCCATTTCAAAGCTCCTTTTTGCCCATGGCATACCCGCTAAACCTTAGTCTGCTGCGGCCCGTCGCGCACATTCTCAAAGGTGATTATCCGGCAACACGCTAACCTATAAGACCGACCTGCGCTTGTGACTGCCCGAGCGCACCATTAGATTAGCCAATGATGTCTGGCCTCCAAAATAAGCAGAAGGGATAAGCATGGCGCTTACTGACCAGTCCACCCGTATCCGCTCTGGCGAAGAACTCGATGCCAGCCTGATTGATCCGTACCTTAAGGCGCACATTCCGGGCCTGAGCGGCTTGCCTGCGATCAGCCAGTTCCCCGGCGGTGCCTCGAACCTGACCTACCTGCTGGAATACCCGGAACAGGAATTCGTCCTGCGCCGCCCGCCGTTTGGCCACAAAGCCAAGTCTGCCCACGACATGGGCCGCGAATTCCGTATCCTCAATCAATTGCGCGACGGTTTTCCGTATTGCCCGAAAGCCTACGTGCACTGCACCGACGAATCGGTGATCGGCGCCGAGTTCTATGTGATGGAACGGGTCAACGGCATCATCCTGCGCTCGGAGCTGCCGCCGGAACTGGGCCTCGACTCAGCGAAAACCGAAGCCTTGTGCAAAAGCTTCATCGACCGCTTCGTCGAACTGCACCGCGTCGACTACAACGCCTGTGGCCTCGGTGATCTGGGCAAGCCGGAAGGCTACGTTGCCCGCCAGATCAAAGGCTGGAGCGAACGCTACGAAAAGGCCCTGACGCCCGACGCGCCACACTGGGAAAAGGTCAAAGCCTGGCTCAACGACAAGATGCCGGCTGACCACCCAACCTCAAGCATCGTCCACAACGACTATCGCTTCGACAACGTCATTCTCGACCCGCAAAATCCGATGCAGATCATCGGTGTGCTGGATTGGGAACTGACTACCCTCGGCGACCCGCTGATGGACCTGGGCAACACCCTCGCCTATTGGATTCAGGCGGACGATCCGGCGCCGGTGCAACTGATGCGCCGCCAGCCGAGCCACGCACCGGGCATGCTCACCCGCCGTGAATTCGTCGATTACTACGCCGAACGTTCGGGCATCCAGATCGACAATTTCGACTTCTACTACACCTACGGCCTGTTTCGCCTGGCCGGCATCGTGCAGCAGATCTACTACCGCTTCTACCACGGCCAGACCCAGGACAAACGCTTCGCGCAGTTCATTCACATGAACAAACTGCTGGAGCAGATGAGCTTGCAGGTCATTGCGAAATCGAGCCTCTGACGGCCCACACCCAGGAACCCTTATGTCCAAGACTCAGTTGTTCGACCTCGACGGCAAGATCGCTTTCGTCTCCGGCGCCAGCCGCGGCATCGGTGAAGCCATCGCCAAACTGCTCGCCCAGCAAGGCGCCCACGTGATTGTCTCGAGCCGCAAACTCGACGGCTGCCAACACGTGGCCGATGCGATCATCGCTGCTGGCGGCAAAGCCACCGCTGTGGCCTGCCACATCGGTGAAATGGAGCAGATTGCCCAAGTGTTTGCCGGGATCAAGGAACAGTTCGGCCGCCTCGATATTCTGGTCAACAATGCCGCGACCAACCCGCAGTTCTGCAACGTGCTGGACACTGACTTGGGCGCGTTCCAGAAGACTGTCGATGTGAACATTCGTGGCTACTTCTTCATGTCCGTCGAAGCCGGCAAACTGATGCGCGAAAACGGTGGCGGCAGCATCATCAACGTCGCGTCGATTAACGGCATTTCACCGGGGATCTTCCAGGGCATCTACTCGGTGACCAAGGCGGCGGTGATCAACATGACCAAAGTCTTTGCCAAGGAATGCGCGCAGTTCGGCATCCGCTGCAACGCCCTGCTGCCGGGCCTGACCGACACCAAGTTCGCCTCGGCACTGGTGAAAAACGATGCGATCCTCAAGCAGGCACTCACGCAGATCCCGCTCAAGCGCGTGGCGGATCCGAGTGAAATGGCCGGTGCGGTGTTGTACCTGGCCAGCGATGCGTCGAGCTACACCACCGGCGTTGCGCTGAATGTGGACGGTGGTTTCCTGTCCTGATCCCGGGTAAATGATTAACCCCCTGTAGGAGTGAGCCTGCTCGCGATAGCGGTGTGTCAGATACATAAATGTTGACTGACACACCGCTATCGCGAGCAGGCTCACTCCTGCAAGGGTTGTGCATCAGGCAATGACTTTCGGCAATTGCCAGCCGTAATGCACCGACAGCAAACGCAGAGCCAGACACACCGCCCCCGCCAGCAACGCCGCCGCGACCGGTGAAACGCCCAGCCTGCACGCAACGGCAACCAGCGCCACCCCCGCCGCCGAGGCCGACGATAAACGCAATCACCATCACCCCAAACAAGTCGGGCTGACTGTGCATCGCCGCAATGGCGCCTTCCACGGCCACCACCGCCGTACCGTCCAGGACGGCGACCAGCACAACCCGCTCAACCCGAGACTTGCGCCCCGCCGGCGCTACTGCGTGACACAACGGGTAGTGGTGATGTGTCGAGTAACCTGCCCGTCGGCGTACACGTCACCGGCGACTTCAGTATTTTCGAGCACCTGGCAAGTACGTTCCGGTGGCGGAGGTGGCGCAACCGGTGGAGGGGGTGGAGGACTGGCACAACCCGCCAGCAAAACGGCAAAAAAAGCCAACGGCAACACGCGTTTCCCAAGATTGTTCATAGGACGACCCGCGATGAATGGAAGAGCAACTTCCGCGACCCAACCGACCACGGAAGACCTGACCACTCATTCTTTATAGCCGAGCGCCCTGCAAGCGCCAGTGAATTGGCCCGATTGGGTGGTAATGGCTGTCGATTTTGCGTCGAGGTTTGAGCGAGTTAGCAGAGTGAAACGCACATTGCCAGACAAGGCCCCTTCGCAAGCAGGCTCGCTCCCACAGAAAAGCAGAGGCAGAAGCAGAAGCAGAAGCAAACAGCGCAACCCACACACCGCTTCTGCTCCTAGCCACTCAACAGGATGAGCGTTAGCTCGGCTGCGGCTTTTGATCTTGACCTGGGAGCCCGTCGGCAGGCTGAGTGGAGGGATTGATCCGGGGGTGGGAGCGCAGCGACCGTTCGACGAAGTCGAACACATCGAGAGGAGGTGCAGCGAAGCAAACCGTAGACGATGCCCCCGGATCGATCCCGGAGCGAAGGAACCCCGAGCCCCAGCGAGCGGGCCGAACGTCAGGGCGCAGACCTTTGGTTCCTTTGGGGCGTTTGCCAAAGGGACTCGCCGTAAGGGCGAAACCGCCAGCGGCAACACCCGCAGCAACGGATCTACCCCCACCCCCCAACAGCATGGTCGGCCCAAAGGCCGCCAAGAACCAAAGGGCGGCGCTAAGCCAAATCCGGATCCCGAAACGAACGCAAAGAATTGCTCTCAAGCTCATACCGCAATTCTTCAATCAAAGCATCAACCGACTCAGGCGTCCGCAGCGCATTAAGTTTCAGCCCACTGATCACCAGATCCACCTGCCCCGACACCGGGTGATAAAGCTTCACCGTCAGCGAATGATCGCCGTCCACCAGACACTCACACGCCAGCGGCGAAAAACTGCGTTCAAGCTGCGTGCGCAACTGCGCAAGATTCATCATCAGACTGTTCCTATAACGACTGCGAAGGGCCGCGATCCCGAGCCAAAAAACCTCGTATCGCACCCCACCAGACTAAGAACAGACCTCACCCGCCAACACCTCAATTTGCACCAGGCCAACTAGTGCATTTGCACCCTATCGTTGACCCTTGGCGCTCGATTCGCCGGCAAACAGCCCACGCTCCCGCGCCCAGACAATCGCCTCACTGCGGCTGTGCACATCAAGCTTGGAATACACCGTCGCCACATGATTTCGCACCGTATTCGGAGCGAGTTTCAGCCGCGCCGCGATCTCCTTGTCCGCCAGCCCTTCACAGATCAACCCCAGCACATCACGCTCACGCGCCGTCAGATCAGTGAACGAAACGCTGGGCAGTTGCGGCGAGTTGACCTTCTTCACATTGGCCAGTTTCTCGATCAACGTGCGGCTGAACCAGGAAGCGTCCTTCATCACCTCCTCAATCGCCGCCACCAACTCAAGCTCGGTGCGCTTGCGCTCGGTGATGTCCATCAGCACCAGCAAATAACACGGCGTGTCCTGAATATTCACGGTATCGGCGGATAGCGCACATTCGAGCAGGTCCGCATCCTTCTTGCGCACCCGCACATCGACCCGATCCACCCGACCGTTTTTCGCCAGCGCCGCCAGCAACTGCGTGCGTGCACCACTGTCATCGATGAAATCCAACTGCGTCACGGTTTTACCGAGCACGTCCTCGCTGTCGAAGGCCAAGGCCTCAAGGAACGCCTGATTGACGTCGATCACCTGCTGCTCGTCGGCACTGCAAATCAGGATCGGCACCGGTGTCAGGCGAAACGCCTTGGCAAAACGTTCCTCACTCTGACGCAACGCCACCTCGGCCTTGTGCCGCATCTCCATGTCGACGAAGGAAAACAACATGCAATCCTCATCGTTGAGCGTCAGCGGCTGCCCGGCGACGATCACTTGCTTGCTGCCGCCGTCAGGCAGGCGCAGTTCAGCCTGCATCTGCGGGATGGTCGCAACGTCGCGCAGGCGCTGAATCGCCAGATCCCGGTGTTCGGCCTGCTCGAAAATGTCGATTTCATAAGAGGAAGTGCCAATCACCTGTTCACGGGTGTACCCGGTCATTTCCAGAAACCCCGGATTGACCTTGATGTAACGCAAATCACTGAGCCGACAGATCACCGCCGGCGCCGGGTTGGCGTTGAACGTCCTTTCGAAGCGCTGCTCGGCGTTGGCCCAATCGGTGACGTCGCTCATGATCAGCACCAGCGACTCGGGCTGCCCTTCGCGGTCCGTGAGAATCATGCTGCGCACGCTGTGCACCCAAATACGTTCCGGGTCGTCGGTCGGCGACACTTCAATCAGCACGTCATTGAAACTCTCACAGCGCGCCACCCGGCTGATCGGGTAGTTTTCGGCGGTGATCGAATGATTATTGCGGTAGCGCAGGTTGAACTTCTTGGCGTATTCGTCGGCATTGTGGCCCAGATCGGTGATCCGCTTGACACCGTGCATGGCCAGCGCGGCTTCGTTGGCCCAAAGAATGCTCTGATCCAGCTCCAGCAAAATCACCCCGTCGGACAGCCCGGCGATGATCTGCTGCAACTGGCGGCGGTTGGTTTCGGTGGTCAGGACTTCCTGGCTCATTGGATCTCCACAAGTGATACGCCCATGTGAAGAGTACGACCGCGGCGGCCCGTGATCGTGCCGAGCATAAATGTTCGCAACGGCACAAATCCCTTTGTTGGAGTGAGCCTGCACACGATAGCGGTGTGTCATTTGACTTTTATATTGACTGTCACACCGCTATCGCGAGCAGGCTCACTCCTACTGGGGATGACGGTGCATTCGCGACTTCCTGCTTTGTCGACTAACGTTAATACCTCATCGGATTGAGCCCCTGCCCGCAACACCGGGCTCTTGATCAAGGAGAGACTGATGACGTCGCGTCGCACCATCGAACAGACCTACCGCACCTGGTCCAACCCGATTCTGCTGGAGTTGAAAAAACGTGAGCACCAAATGGCGCCAGTCGAGCGTCAGGCCCTGGAGAATGTCTTGGTGGAAAGAAGGCTGCTGGACATCGGCGGCCCGGAGGGTATTGAACGTCGACGAAACAGCGGTGCCTGACACTGCGCTTTCGCGAGCAGGCTCGCTCCCAGAGGGTTTTGGGTAACTCACAAAGCTTGTGTTCACCCGCAATCACTGTGGGAGCGAGCCTGCTCGCGAAGGGGCCAGCAAAGATGCCTTGATCATTGAGGCCGACGCACCGCTCTCACCCGTCCACTGTCACCGCCACCGCAATAAAAGCGATCCGCGCTGCCAGCGCCACCTCGGCCTCGGCCTCGGCGACCACACAACGCGCCCGTGACAGCGGCTCATTGCTGCCGAACGCCTTTATCGCCCTTTGCAACAACGCCTTGGCGCGGGACAGATCACCGAGCTGAGCCATGGCAATTGCGCGCAGCGCGCAGCGCCAGCGCCGGCGGGTCCTCACGCAGAGCGACGTAGTTCAACGCGCCTAGCGGGTCACCAGCAGACAGCGCGCGGCCGGCGGCGTTGATCAGCGAATCCATGGCTCGTCCGTCCCTCGATGGCTGAATCGTGAGCTGAGTCTGATCGCTGATTATGGCGCGTTTGGGCGCTTGATCGGCTGTTTCAGTTGTTGCAACATCGGCACAGCTTTTCCAATGGATGGAGTCGAGCATGCTGGATGCAAACGCTAGCCACATTACCTTCACTGTCGAAGGCGCCAACGCCGACCTGCAAGTCCTCAGCTTCACCGGTCGCGAAGCCCTCAACCAACCGTTCCGTTTCGACCTCGAACTCGTCAGCGCCCGCCCCGACCTCAAACTCGAAGAGCTGTTGCACAAGCCCGGCGTCCTGACCTTCGGCCCGACCGGCGAAGGCAAGATCCACGGTCTGGTCTACCGCATCGAGCAAGGCGACTCCGGCAAAACCCTGACCAGTTACAGCCTCAGCCTGGTGCCACAACTGGCCTACCTGCGGCACAACCACGATCAGCAGATCTTCCAGCAACTGACCGTGCCGAAGATCATCGCTCAGGTCCTGGAAGATCGCGGCATCCTCGCCGACGCCTACAGTTTCCAGCTCGGCGCCGAATACCCGCAGCGCGAGTACTGCGTGCAGTACGACGAATCCGATCTACATTTCATCCAGCGCCTGTGCGAAGAAGAAGGCATTCACTTCCACTTCCAGCACAGCAGCAGCGGCCACAAACTGGTGTTCGGCGACGACCAGACCGTGTTCCGCAAGCTGAAACCGGTGAGCTACCAGCAAGACTCCGGCATGGCCGCCGACAAACCGGTGATCAAGCGTTTCAACCTGCGTCTGGAAACCCGCACCACCCGCGTCAGCCGCCGCGACTACGACTTCGAAAAACCGCAGATCCTCCCCGAAGGCGCGGTCAAAACCGAGTTCGCCCCGGACCTCGAGGACTACGACTACCCCGGCCGCTTCACTACTCGAGAGCGCGGCAAGTTCCTCTCCACCCGCGCCCTCGAACGCCATCGCAGCGACTACAAACTCGCCGAAGGCAAAGGTGACGAGCCGACCCTCACCAGCGGCCACTTCCTCACGCTGGCCGAACACCCGCGCGCCGAATGGAACGACCTCTGGCTGCTGCTGGAAGTCTTCCACGAAGGCAAACAACCGCAAGTCCTCGGCGAAAACGTCAGCAGCGACGTCACCGACCACAAAAGCGATTTTCACCAGGGCTACCGCAACAGCTTCCTCGCCACCCCATGGGACGCGAACTACCGCCCTGCCCTCGAACACCCGAAACCAAAAGTCCTCGGCAGCCAGACCGCCGTCGTCACCGGCCCGGCAGGCGAAGAAATTCACTGCGACCAATACGGCCGCATCAAAGTGCAATTCCACTGGGACCGCGACGGCCAGGGCGACGACAAAACCACCTGCTGGATGCGCGTCGCCAGCGGCTGGGCCGGCGCGGCGTACGGCGGCATCGCCATCCCGCGCATCGGCATGGAAGTCCTCGTCACCTTCCTCGAAGGCGATCCCGACCAGCCACTGGTCACCGGTTGCCTGTACCACAAGGAAACCGTCGTCCCCTACGACCTGCCGGCCAACAAGACCCGCAGCACCTTCAAAACCCTGAGTTCACCGGGCGGCAAGGGCTACAACGAGTTCCGCATCGAAGACAAGAAAGGCGCCGAGCAGATCTACATCCATGCTCAACGCGATTGGGATGAGAACATTGAGCACGACCAGAAGATCCGCGTCGGCAATGAACGGCACGACACCGTCGAAGCCAACACGCTGAGTGAGTTCAAGGTTGAAGAGCACCGGATTACGCATCTGGATCGCATCAGCGAGATGCGTGCGGATGATCACCTGACGGTGGGTGTGACGCAGCATCTGAAGGTAGGGACTGCGCAGTTTGTTGAGGCCGGGTCAGAAATCCATTACTACGCCGGCCAGAAAGTGGTGGTCGAAGGCGCAATGGAACTCACGGCCAAGGCTGGCGGGAGTTTTGTGAAGGTGGATGCCGGTGGTGTGACCATTAGCGGGGCTGAGGTGAAGATCAATACCGGCGGCTCGCCCGGCGTGGGCACCGGGATCGGGATTCTGGTGCCGTTGATTCCCGGCGCAGTTGACACCGATAAATTCGGCCAATTGCCTGACAGCGCGCCGCGCAGTCACAAGGCGCGCTACCTGTTGCTGGATGAGAAAACCGGTGAACCTCTGGTGGGTACCCCCTATACGTTGAAGCTCGCTGATGGCACCCGAATTGCTGGTTATACCAACGAAGAAGGAAAAACCTTTCAGGCACACAGCAGCAGCCCGGCAGAGGTTGAACTGCTGACACCTGTTCGCAAACCCGAGCCTGAAGAGCCGTTGATCAGGGCAGGGGAAAGCGCACCCAAGGAAATGACCCTGGACTTCAAAAACGCCAACTCGGAGGGCTGAATCATGCCGGTCATGCAACCACCTCAAACGCCACAAGGCTGCACGAACACCAGTATCGAAGGTACGGTCAAACAAGCACCGCTGCCCAATCCTGATAACAAACCGTATCTGATGGAAAAAGCCAATTACGCATCGCGGTTTCCCAGATTAACGATAAAAAAAGCCAAAGATGGCGACTTCACCGGCATGGAGCTTAAACAGCTGGTAATGAGTGGATTGATTCGGGCAGATGAATACCGCTGGGAATTCAAATGGGATTACAAAGCTGAAGTCTGCTTCGACATGTCGTCCCTCCCCCCCAAACCATTCCTGAGTTCCTCATGGCTGGGCGACGACGTGAAGCCAGACCCCACGCGGCGCCATTCACTCTTTCCATTCCCTAAAGGTTCAGTCAAAGGATTATTACGGCGTCCCGACGTTATCATCGTCAAGACACGCAGCTTGCGTTGGCCGGGACAAGCTGGAACAGATCATCAAGGTGTTGCGCACCCGGATAATCTGGAAAGGCTAGTGGAAGTGAAGTTTCCCGGGGACGTCCTCGGTATGGCACAGCGAGAGGCTTATCTAGATATAGCAGGTGGCCCAAACCGTTTTTCTGTACTCGAAATCAATGATTGTCGAGATGACGGCGAGCGTGAACGCGACCGCGAATACAACAGACAACATAAGCCTACTGGTGAGTTCAACCCACAGCAATGGCCTGTTTTGCTGCCCCCGACCGGAGGCCCGGGGCAAGCCCCAAGACCCGCTCCGGTCCCTGTTCCCGCGTACGGCCCAACAGCGACACCCAGACCGGCGCGGGTCGAAAGCTGGACGCAACTTCAAGAGGCCGTTGAAGGGCTCTTGGAGCAAGGTGCTCAGGGCATTCGAAGGCTATCGCAAGAAATGCAACAACACCTCGAAGACGCCGCTACGTGGCTCGGAATCAAGGGTCAATGGATTAGACGTGAGTCTCAAAAAGCCTGGGAATGGGTCAGTGAAACAGGTGCGAAGATCGTTCGCTGGACGGATGAGCAACTCAGGGCTGCGTGGAAGGAAATTCAGCATTTCACCGACCTGACCTTGGAAAAGCTCAAGGAAATCGACTGGATGCAAGTATTGATTGACGTAGGAACAGTCGTTGCCACCGTTGTGGTGGCTTTTGCTATTGGAGCGGCACTGGTTGCTGCCGGTGTGCCTGCTGCTATCGTCGCAGCAATTTTGGTTATCGTTCGACTGGCTCAGCTTTCATGGGCCGTGCTAGCCACCATTTTGGGCGGCGCTGCTATCACTGCTGCGGCGACAGCCTGATAAAAGAGAGCTTTATGAATACATTGGAAAAACTGAGCGAACAAGCTCCAGACCTGACGTTTGAGCTACCCGATAACACCCCCGTTGTACGACTCGGGCTGATCGCAACCCTCTACTTCAAGGAAGGCTACTCGCTGCAAAGCAAGCGCAATGTCATGCAATGTTTCACCCGATTCAAGGAAGAGTTCGGCCAGCATCTGAAGGGACAGTTCGACGACCGCTACAAGAAGCTGACAGATTCCGGATTCAGCAAAACCCAGGAAAAAATCCGCGAGTCAGGGCCAAACGAACAATACGAATGGCACATCAGCAGCGCCGCAACGGCGAACGAAGCTGCTGCGTACAGCCTGTCCGCACTGAACTCGTTCGAGGTGCATGGCGATCAAAAACGCTCATACCTGAAGATGACATTGCCCTGGAGTTTCCTGAAAGAGCCCGATGGCGTCGCGCGCTTTGAAGAATGGCTGGTTTACTTGTGCGATCAGGTTGAAGCCGAACATGGCTACGGCGGACTCTCGAGCATACTGCCCTACGACTTCGATCGTTACATGCCCATGGAATTTCAACTGGCGCAGCAATATGTCGGTCTGGAAGTTGACTCAATGGTGCACAACTTCAAACGAGAACTGCTTGATCACATCAAAGGTGTCAACTGGTACACCATTGTAGGCACTCGATTTACCGAGCAACTGGGAGGTAAAGACGGATTACGCCACGCCTTAAGCGGACGTGGCGACGTCGAGATGCTGGATTATCAGGGCGGACTGATCATTCGCGCCGGCGCTTTACCCGAACTGGGCGCTATCCATGAACCTCTGCCCGTAACCTATGTAGCGGTGAACCGCGTATTGAAACAGCTTCGTAATCCAAAACCCGATCAACTGCACACTTATTCACCCTACGGTAACTGCTTCGAACAAGACAGTACCGAGCGCTGGTACGCGCGATTCGACCAAGACGATGCGCATTCGAAAACTCCAGCACGAATAGAGGCCGGTCAGCCTTGTAGCGCCGCGGGTTATTGGTTCAGCCCCGCACAGGCAAACTCCCGACGTTACTTCGACTTGGGGGAAATAATGCCTCGGTTCAGTGGCTCGAATTGGGGCGATACGCTTTGGTATTGGTCAGGTGAAGCGTGAGTGCAGGAATAAGAGCGAGCGAACGCCAATCCTTTTTCAGCAGACGCCACTACGCACACTTTCTCGGGGAACATGATGCTGTCGTGGAGTTCTTCAAGACCAATCGCTTCCAATCAGATTCTGACGACGAAGAAGCCAGCCTGCGCGCGGCATTCTTTCAGAGACTGGCGCTTGATAAGTTGCTTGCAACTTATACCGTTGGCGAGCCTATCGAAGCTCTCCTCCCGTTACTTGAAGACTTGCTCGATCAGTATGAACTGCGCCAGCAGAGGCTGGCCGCCTACGAAGATGTACCGCAAATCTCACCACTCGCCATTGATGATTGGCCAGATGAATACGAAGAAGCCGTTCAAGTGATCAGCCTGTGCATTCTGCTCGACCGCAAGGACCTGCTCATACGATTCGTTAAACTTCTGGACGACGCTGGTTACGCCGGTGACGACACGCTCTATGAAGATCTGCTGAAAAAAGTCCTGCCTGATCGGCAAGACGTTGATCAGTGGTATCACGACGTCTACACCCCTCTCGTACAGGCAATCTATGCCGACACCCGCGAAGAGGCGTCCCTGCTGCTCAAGGAGTATTGCCAGACTTGGTATCCAGCTTTCGAACAAGCGCCTTGGCACGATACGCACTTACAGGGCGACGACGGCAACTACGTCGGCTACTGGGCATTCGAAGCTGCGGCGATTGTCTTTCTGTATGGCTTGGATGATCGCCATGTCGATCACTGGGTTTACCCGAAAGATCTCGTCGAGTACGCGCGAAGTCGGTGAATCGATTGCACCGGAATTCGTATCCCCCAGCTGAGCTCAGCCGAGCAATCCGGTGCTCCTCAGCAGCTCCTGCAAGCCTTTTGGCACCAAGGGCGCCTGCTCGCTGAAGCTTGAGCTGTCATGCCAGCGCGCGGTGAAGGGCGCGCCGTCGCTTTCATGGCCATCGATCTGTGCGTGGTCGTATACGCCCTGATCGACAAACGTCGCGTCGTATACCTGGACAATTTCGTGTCCCGGTTTGCCGTTGTAAACGAAAAGACTTTCGAGTGTGCCGAGCAGACGCATGTCCGTCATGGACAGCCCCAACTCCTCCTGCACTTCGCGCACAATGGTTTCGGCGCTCGTCTCGCCGAACTCGATACCGCCGCCGACGGGCCGAAAGCAGGTTTGCTCGCTCACCGGGTCACGAAATTCGTTAACCAGAATTTTGCCGTTGTGATGAAAAACGCAAAGTGCGAGCGCGCGAATGCGGTGTTCGGCCATGACTGAAGTCCATTTACAGGTGTGGGGGCGCGGCATTTAAACATGCTTTGCGCGACACATCCGTGGACGTCACTGGAACAGGGTCGCCTCAGACCGGAGAAATCGTTGCGAGCAGGCCGATCAGAATGGTCAGTGTCAGAAAGCCACCCAGAAAAATCGCCATCTTGTTCATGTTGCTCTCCTCAATGCTGAGCTTGCGGTGCACTGGGCGCTTCGAAATGAAGGACTGCCGCGAGTGCCGAACCGTGGGGCTATTTTGAGCCGCTGACTGAGCCGGTAACAGAGGCAGATCCAGCGAAAAAATACGGATCAGATACGCATGGGCCATGGGCCGACATTCAGATCGCGGCACAAGGGTTCAATTTTGGCGTGGTTGATCTAGAGTCATTGCCGTCGCGACAACAACAAGAAAAACCTGGAGTGAACATGACCGACCTGAATCTGCAACCCAACGTCGCCGCATCGCTAGGCAAATGGCACGAAATGATCCGCACCGGCAACCTCAGCGCCCTGCCCGGCCTGCTCGACCCACAAGCCGTGTTCCGCTCGCCGATGGCCCACACGCCTTACCCGGGTGCGCCGGTGGTGTCGATGATCCTCAATACCGTGTTTGAAGTGTTTGAAGACTTCACCTACCACCGCGAACTGGCGACTGCCGATGGCTTGAATGTGATTCTGGAGTTCAGCGCCAAGGTGGGTTCGAAGGAGCTGAAAGGTATCGACATGATTCGCTTTGACGAGAACGGCAAAATTGTCGAGTTTGAGGTGATGGTGCGGCCGCTCAGCGGTCTACAAGCCTTGGGCGAAGAGATGGGCCGGCGGCTCGGTGCTTATCTGGCGTCCGCCAAAGCCCTGTAGGAGCTGCCTCAGGCTGCGATCTTTTGATCTTGATCTTTCAAAAGCAAGATCAAGATCAAAAGATCGCAGCTTCGTTTCACTCGACAGCTCCTACAAAACTATTTGCCATAAAAAAACCCACTGACCGTCGCCGGTTCAGTGGGCTTTGTGTGTCAGGCGTTTAGTTACAGCGCCATGTCACGTGCAGCGTTTTCCTTCGGTGCTTCCGCTTTTCCAGCGGCAGGTGCAGCAGGAGCAGCAACCTGACCAATCACCGGAGGCGTCGGCAGTTCGAGGATTTTGGCGGTGTAAGCCCACTCCGCAGCCACTTTGGCTGGATCGCTGTTCAGCTGAGTGCCGTAGCTTGGCACGATCTGGTGCAGCTTGGCTTGCCACTCAGGGGTAGCCACTTTGTCTTTGAAGACTTTCTGCAGCACGCTCAGCATGATCGGTGCAGCGGTCGACGCGCCTGGCGATGCGCCCAGCAGGCCGGCGATGGAGCCGTCTTGTGCAGCAACGATTTCGGTGCCCAGTTTCAGCACGCCGCCAGCGGCCTCATCACGCTTGATGATTTGCACGCGTTGGCCGGCTTGCCACAGGCGCCAGTCTTCGGCTTTGGCGTTCGGGAAGTATTCCTTCAGCGCGTTCAGACGGTCTTCATCCGACAGCATCAGTTGGCCAGCAAGGTACTCGACCAGCGGGTATTCCTTGATGCCGACCTTGGTCATAGGCCAGATGTTGTGGGTGGTGGTGCTGGTCAGCAGGTCCAGGTACGAGCCTTCTTTCAGGAACTTGGTGCTGAAGGTCGCGAATGGGCCAAACAGGATAACGCGCTTGCCGTCCAGGACACGGGTGTCCAGGTGCGGAACGGACATCGGTGGGGCGCCAACCGACGCTTTACCGTAGGCCTTGGCCAGGTGCTGTTCAGCGATGGCCGGGTTATCGGTCACCAGGAACGAGCCGCCTACCGGGAAGCCAGCGTATTCCTTGGCTTCAGGAATGCCCGACTTCTGCAGCAGGTGCAGTGCACCGCCGCCCGCGCCGATGAAGACGAACTTGGCGTCGGTTTCGGTTTTAGTGCCGTCTTTCAGGTTTTTGTAGCTGACGCGCCAAGTGCCATCGGCATTCTTGGTGATGTCCTGGACTTCGCTCGACAGTTTCAGATCGAAGTTAGGCTTGGTCTGCAGGTACGTGGCGAACTGGCGGGTGATTTCGCCGAAGTTCATGTCGGTACCCAGCGGGCTCCAGGTGGCCGCGATTTTCTGGTTCGGGTCACGCCCTTCCATCATCAGCGGGACCCACTTCTTGATCACAGCCGGGTCTTCGGAGTACTGCATGCCGGCGAACAGCGGGCTCGCTTGCAGGGCTTCGTAGCGCTTTTTCAGGAACTTGATGTTGTCATCGCCCCACACGAAGCTCATGTGCGGAGTGGTGTTGATGAACGAGCGAGGGTTCTTCAGAACGCCTTGCTGAACCTGCCAGGCCCAGAACTGACGGGAGACCTGGAACGCTTCGTTGATCTCGACGGCTTTCGGGATCGTCACGTTGCCTTTGTCGTCTTCCGGGGTGTAGTTCAGCTCGGCGAGCGCCGAGTGACCGGTACCGGCGTTGTTCCAGCCGTTGGAGCTTTCGAGGGCGACGCCGTCGAGGCGCTCGACCATTTCCATCGACCAGCTTGGCTCCAGCTCATTGATCCACACACCGAGGGTGGTGCTCATGATGCCGCCGCCGATCAGCAGGACGTCGACTTTCTTTGCTTCGTCAGCATTGGCGGATGTCATCCCCATCGCCAAAGCCAGACCCAGCAGGGCTGTGTTCACTTTTTTAAACATCTGTTGCACCTATGATAAAACGCCTTCCGCCCGCCGCTGTTATCAGTATGCGATCCGCTTTGATGACGCTCAGGCTAGCGTCGCAGATTCCGGCACACTTCAATTTTGACGGGTGGGCACACAAGGCCGACATGCTGCATCGACCTCAGTTAATGTCCCTTCTGAACTGACTTCTTATCATTATTGGCTCAGCTACTTGAGCGACAGGGATTCCGTCGGCCCGCCCGAAGGCAAGCAAACTGAATAAGGTCAAACCAAGTTGGCGCGAAGAATATCACGTCAGGGCAAACCCGCGCGTCTGTTCCCGACTTGAGAGTCTTTTTCCGCTCAGGACACTATCGGCCGACGAAGGCTGAACATGACCCCGACGATCATCGCGTTGAAGCAGTGCCTTATCTGAAAATAATCTGCTAGGTTGTACGATGACTGACGAATCAGTCATCCCTCCATAACAACAAGGAAATACGTTCATGACCAAAACCCGACTGCTGATCGGTTTTCTCTGTGCCTTCAACGGTTACGCCATGGCCGCCCCTGCCCCGGCAGAAAAAGACGTCGCCCAAGCGGTAGACCATCTGACCCAGGCGATGCTGCACAAGGACATCGCCGAACTGAACGCCCTCACCGCGCCCAACCTGACCTACGGTCATTCCAGCGGCAAGATTCAGGACAAGAAAGAGTTCATCGCCGACATCGAAACCGGCAAGAGCGCGTTCAAGACCCTGGAAATGCAGAATCAGACCATTACCCTGTCCGGCGATACCGCGCTGGTGCGCCACCACTTTTCTGCTCAGGCGTTGAAGGGGACCGAGGTGGTGCCGACGGAGATCGAGAATTTTCAGATCTGGCAGAAGCAGCATGGCAAGTGGTTGCTGGTGGGGCGGCAGGCGTTCAAGTTTTGAGGGGAGCTATCTAGCCTGAATGAATATTGACCGGGCTGGCCTCATCGCGGGCAAGCCCGCTCCCACAGGGTTCGATGTCGTAAATGCAATTGTGTTTACACCACCGCCCATTGTGGGAGCTGGCTTGCCAGCGATGAGGCCAATTCAGACACCACAAGTGCAATTGTTCCAATCGCTATCACAACCGAAACCGATCCACCGACTGCGCCAACTGCCCCGCCAGGCTCGACAACTCATCGGTGGTATTCGCCGTTTGCCCGATCACCCGGCTATTGCCTTCGGACATTCCGGCAATCATTTCCACCTGATGGGCGATCTCGTTGCTGGCTTGGCTCTGCTCGCCAATCGTGCGGGTGATATCGTTGACCAGTTGCGTCGTGCTCAGCGTAGCATCGAGAATTTCACGTATCGCCCGCTCGACATCCGCCGTCACCGCCATGCCCTTGTCGACCTGCGCGACCCCCGCCTCCATGCTGCTGACCGCCTCGCGGGTGCTGTGTTGAATGCGTGCAACCATCGCGGCGATTTCCTGGGTCGAGGCGCTGGTGCGTGCCGCCAGACTGCGCACCTCGTCCGCGACCACCGCAAAGCCCCGGCCCTGCTCGCCGGCGCGGGCCGCTTCAATGGCGGCATTGAGCGCCAGCAGGTTGGTCTGATCGGCGATGCTCTTGATCACCTGAATGATGTTGAAAATGGCTTCGGATTCCTGATCCAGCGTACGAATCACCTGGGCCGACTGCTGCGCTGATCGGGCGATATCGTCCATATCGCTGACCACTTGATGAATGACCCCGCCACCCTCCTTCGCAAGGGTTTCGGCTTGATTAGCCATGCTCAGGGCCCGTTCGGCATGGCGGGTGATTTCCTCGATGCTCGCGGTCATCTGGCTGGCCGCTGCGGCCATGGTGCCGGCGGCGACGCTTTGTTGCTGGCTGCTGTCGGCGACCTGATGGCAGCCCTGGCTGAGTTGTTCGCTCATGCCACTGACGCCATGAGCATTGCGCCGCACCACATCGATCATGTTGCGCAAATCGCGCTGCATGGTTGCCAGCGTGCGAATCAGAACACTGGCTTCGTCCTTGCCGGACGGCTCGGCGATCGGCTCGCTGAGGTTGCCGTGGGCGATGCTCTCGGCGATGCGACTGGCGGTCTTCAACGGCCCCATGATGCTCAGAATCACCCAGCGCCCCTGAATCAACAGCAGCACGAGACTGGCGAGCAACACCACGCCGAGCGCGACATTGGCGCTGCGAATGGCTGATTCGGTAGCTGCGCTAGTCTGCCGCGTATTGGATTCGATCAACTCGCTCAACGCGGCCATTTGCTCTTCCAACTGGCCAAACGCCGTGTTGAAGGTGCCCAGTTCCTGTTGAGCGGCATCAGGATTGTCCAGCGCCAACCCGACAATCCGTTCGCCCGCGTTGATGTAGGTATCGAGGCTCGGTTTGATCTGCTCCAGCGCCGTGCGCAATGTCGGGTTGATCGGCAGCTTGAGATTCTCCTCGAGCACCTCACGAAAATGCCCGGCATGCTCGTTGATCGAATCGCGCACCTCGCTTGCCGTGCTGGTGCTCTTGCCCAACCCCACCAGCATCGCCGAGTAGACATCGGCGCGCAGGGCGTCGTGCATCATGTCGGCTTCCATGTGGTTGCGCAGCGCGCTCATGCTGACCGCGTTATCGCTCACCGCCGAGGCCATCCGCTGGTTGCCGACGTAACTGACCAGACTCACGATCAACGCCGTCAGCAGACTTGTCACAATCAGCAACACTAAACGCAGTTTGATCGACACCGGCTTTTCCTCTCTCGTTACGCCCGTAAGCGCTTGTCAGCCTTCAGTTAAGCCTATTTGCGCAGGTCTGCCGCGCCAGAGCGTGTCGGCAGGTGTCGGCATGCTGGCCAAAGGCAGCAAAACTTTCGGATTGCGCGGCAAGTCTCACTTTTCAACGCGCACGGCCAACGCCTTCATCACCGGTTAATGCCGGCAGGCTATTGAGTCCGTCGTTCTGAATTCTCATGCAGCAAAAGGAAACGCTATGAAACGCGCATTGTGGTTGGGTTTGCTCGGCTCCTTCGCCATCAGTACCGCACAAGCGGCGACGGAAAAAGTCACCATCAATCTGGTCAGCGCCGACGGCGCGCCGCAAGCGATCGGCTCGGTCACTATCAGTGAGACGGCGTATGGCCTGTTGTTCACGCCCGATCTGAAATCCTTGCCGGCCGGCGTTCACGGTTTCCACGTGCATGAAAACGGTAGCTGTGAAGCCGGCATGAAGGACGGCGTGAAAGGCGCCGCACTGGCCGCGGGCGGACACTTCGATCCGCAAAAAACCGGCAAGCATCTCGGCCCTTACGCTGACGGTCATTTGGGTGATCTGCCAGCGGTTTACGTGAGCGCTGACGGCATCGCCAACTACCCGGTATTGGCGCCGCGCCTGAAAAACATCTCCGAGATCAAGGGCCACGCGCTGATGATCCACGCCGGGGGAGACAACCACGCGGACATGCCGAAACCGCTGGGCGGTGGCGGCGATCGCATGGCCTGCGGGGTGATCTGACTCACCGCAGCTTGAACGTCGGGCAACCCGCCATGGCGTTGCCCGCGTCTATTTTGCAATAACGCAGACTTTGCTGCGCCACGGAACTCCCGCCGCGTGCGCCCCTCTCACATTATGTAATCCTTCCCTTTTTGCTTCGCGCTTGTGGAGGAACACCGTCATGCGCAAGTTAGTGCTCATTTCTTCCTTACTCTTATGCCTGCCTGTCGGTTCGGCGTTGGCCCGTGTTGATGCGGGCGATGTCGCCACCTCGGCCGGTGTCTCCGCGTCGCTGTACTCGACCTTCAAGGATCACAAAATGGTGATTCCGGCCCGTGACGACTTGTCTGCATTTGTCGCCAGTGGCGGGGCCATTCGTGGGGTTTATCTTGAATCGGTACTGCAGCAGGCTCGCCAGGACAATCCTGGCCTCAACGCCAGCGATGAAGATCTGGCCAACGCGATTCTGGTGCATTACGAAGGCCTGAATCAGTAGCCGTCACGGAAAAAGCAGCCGATGGATGGCCGCTGAAGGCGCATAGGCAAAACTGTCCGACGGCCTCTATGATGGAGGCCATGACGACTTCTGTGCCCTTGCGCTCCCCCTGCCCGCCCGGCGCCTGCATTTGCGGGCGCGATCCGTTGCTGGAGACGCCCGGCGCGGATTTGCGCATCCTGCGCCTGACCCGAGAGGAAGAAAAACGCCTGCTCGCGCGCCTCGAAATGCTCAAAGACCTGAATGACCTCAAACATCTGCAGCAGCGGATGTTCGAGCAACTGGGCATTCGTGTCGATGTCGCCCCCGGTTTCAACGAAGTGCGCACCATGCGTGGCATCGCCATTCAGATCGGCGAGTTACCGGGCCTGTGCCGCAAAACTCGCGCAGCAATTCCCGCGGCCATCCGTCGCGGCCTGGAAAACCACCCGGAAATCGCCTTCGAATTGCTCAACGCCCACGACTTGCTGCGCGACACCTGATCACTTTTTCAGCCCAAGGCGTTTGCGCATCTCGGCGGTGATGCTCTGGCGGGTTTTCTTCATGTCAGCCCACGGCGCGTCACCGACTTCGGCCAGCCGCTCGTGAACGTTATGCACGTTCCACTGATTGCCGCCCTTGATCTCGGCGACCTCTTCGCGAAACAGCGGCACCGACACCGGCAAACCTTCGCGGGTACGTGCGGCGTAAGCGCAGATGGTGGTGGCGCCCAGACCGTTGCGCAGGTAATCGATAAAGATCCGCCCGACGCGATTTTTCGGCCCCGACACCGCAGAAAAGCGGTCCGGCAACAGTTTGGCAATATGACTGACGATGGCGTGGCTGAAATCCTTGACCTCGTCCCAGCCAAGTTTGCGGGTCAGCGGCACCACCAGATGAATACCCTTGCCGCCGCTGGTTTTGAGAAACGCCTTGAGGCCCAGTTCATCGAGCACGGTCAATGTCAGCGCCGTCGCTTCGACCATGCTTTTCCACGGCAGCGCCGGATCCGGGTCGAGGTCGAGGACGAAGCGATCGGGCTTGTCCAGATCGACCGTGGTCGCGTTCCAGGTGTGCAGTTCGACGGTGCTCATCTGCACCGCGCCGATCAGCGCTTCGGCGTTGTTGATCAGCATCACCGGTTGTCCGGTGACGTCCTTGTCCAGCGTGGTGATGCCGGGGATCGCCAGGCGTTCGGCGTTTTTCTGGAAGAACAATTCGCCGGCAATGCCGTCCGGCGCGCGCACCAGGGCCACCGGGCGATCCTTGAGTTGCGGCAGAATCCATTCGGCGACGCTGGCGTAATACTCGGCCAGTTGCATCTTGGTCGTGCCGCTGACCGCATCGATCACCCGGTCCGGGTGCGTGATGCGCACCTTGCCGTTGGCTAGCCCGAGCTGTGACGGCGCGGTGTCGGCATTGCTCGCCGGGGCTTTTTTCGGCGTTTTCTTGCTGGCGGTTTTCTTCTCTGCAGTCTTCACCGGTTTCGCTCGCTCCTCAGTGATGGCTTTGGCCGGTTTGTCATTGCGCAAGCCATGGAACACGGCGTGGCGCACCGAACCGTCCTTGGTCATTTCAGCAAACGCGACTTCCGCCAGCAGTTTCGGCTTGAGCCAGTGCACGCCTTTGGCCTCGAAGCCGCTGGGTGGGTTGACCACCGCTGGCTTCTTCGCCTGCAACGGTTTGAGCTGCTCCAGAATGCTTTTCAACGTCGACTCGTTGAAGCCCGTGCCGACCTTGCCGGCGTAGCGCAACTCGCCACTGTCGCGATCATGCAGCCCCAGCAGCAAGGCGCCGAAAGCACTGCGCGCGCCTTTCGGATCGGTGTACCCAACGATCACGAACTCCTGACGGTGCTTGCACTTGAGCTTGATCCAGTCGCCACTGCGCCGCGACACATACGGCGAGCCAAGGCGTTTGCCAATCAGGCCTTCCATCTGCATCTGGCAGGCACTGTTAAGCAGTGCATCGGGGGTTTCGTCGAAGGCTTCGGAGAAGCGCAACAAGGGGTGTTCATGATTGCCGAGCACCGTGGCCAGCGCGGCGCGGCGCTCTTCGACCGGCACTTCACGCAGGTCAACACCGTTGAGATACGGCAGGTCGAACAGGTAGTAGAGAATATTGCCGCTGCTTCCAGCTTCAAAAGCATTTTGCAGGGCCTGAAAGTCCGGCACGCCGTGCTCATTGGCGACCACCATTTCACCGTCGAGCCATGCTGACTCCAATCCCAGCGCGGCCAGAGCGGCGGCCTGTTGCGGCAACTTGTGCGTCCAGTCATGACCGTTGCGAGTGAACAGTTGCACCTGATCATGATCGATGCGCGCCATGATCCGGTAACCGTCGAATTTGATCTCGTAACTCCACTGCCCTTCGGGCGCACTGTCGACCAGTGTCGCCAGTTCCGGCTTGAGTTGCGTCGGCAGTTTGGCCTTGTGCGCCCCCGTCAGCTTGCCGGTGGCGGTTTTGCGCGCCTTCGCCGCGGGCTTTTTCAGCGGTTTGCTGTGCTCGGCGGCCAGCTTGGGCTTGCTCACGAGCGTGCGTTCGCTCAACACACTGTCCGGCTCGGCCACCAGCACGTCGTAGTCATCCTGCGGCCGCGCAGCAGCGTCCTGATGCTTGATCAAAAACCATTGTTCCTTCTTGCCCGGCATGTGCGTGCGCACCAGATTCCAGATGCCGGCAAGCTTCTCGCCTTGCAGTTCGAACTTGAGCTTGCCCTTTTCGTAGGCCTTGTGCGCATCCTCCAACGGAATCCACACGCCACGATCCCAGACGATCACATCACCGGCGCCGTAATGCCCTTCCGGAATGTTGCCCTCGAATGTTGCGTAATCCAGCGGATGATCCTCGACATGCACAGCCAGACGCTTGACCTTGGGATCGAGCGACGGCCCTTTCGGCACCGCCCAACTCTTCAGTGCGCCATCGAGCTCCAGGCGAAAGTCGTAATGCAGGTGCGAGGCATCGTGCTTCTGGATGCAGAACTGCAACGCGTGATCGGCGCCGGTTTTACGCCCTGAGCGCTTGACGGCGGCCGGTTCCGACGTCGCCGAAAAATCGCGCATGCGGTTGTAGTCGTCGAGGTTCCTGTTCATCGTGCACCTGCCTTGTTTCAGCCCAGTCGGGTCACGGTCAGCGCCACCACTGCGATGCGATCGACCCGTTGATAACCGGGGTTGAGCAATTCTTCGCCGAAGACATCCGGATCGAGTTCACGGTACGTCCAGCCAAAGCGCTGCTCGTCCAGTCGTGGCAGCACGGTGTCGAGAAACGGGTCGCGACCATCGACCATCGCCACACCGGTGTAGAGCAGCAGCGAGCCGCCGGGAGCCAGTCGATTCAGTGCCTGTTCGACGATGCGCAACGACAGCCCTGCCCCCAGCGTTCCGCCACCATGGCGATAAGCGCGTTCCGCCGGGTCGGCCATGTATGGCGGGTTGGCGACAATCAGGTCGAACTCGCCGTCGACGCCCTGCAACAGATCACTGGCGCGCACTTCAACGTTGGCGACTTCCGCCAGCGCCGCATTGATCGCAGTCAGACGCAGCGCCGCAGGGTTGATATCCAGCGCCAGCACCTGCGCCTCGCGGCGGGCGCGGCCGATCAAAATCGCACCGACGCCAGCGCCACAACCGATGTCCACTACGCGATGGATTGGCGCAAAGTTCTGCTGCAGGTGGGCGTGGATCAGTTGCGCGAAACGGTAGGTGTCGGGGCCGAAAAACACCGCATCCGCCGCTTCGGTGGGGAATGCCGAATGCACGAACAGCAAATCATCCAGGCTCGACCAGCGCACCCGACTCTTCAAGTGCCCTTCGTAACTATCAATGACCTGCGCGTCTTGCAGTTGCCGCTGTTCATCGGCCGACAACAACCCCGGCGCGAACGGACGCGACCAACCGAACACGTCGCGCAAAGAGTCGGCCATCTGGCCCTCGTCACGCTGGTTGACCCGTTGATGGGTCAACGGCGTCGGAGTGGTGAACCGATATCCGTCTGCCAACAAGCGCCGGCCAAGGTGCAGCAGCACGAGGTCGTTGGGGCAGAGTTGTTCTTCCTGATTCATCGGCAAGGTCCTTAAGGCAAGCGGGATTTGAGTTCGATAAAACGGCGGGTGGCGAGCAGCCCGGCGGGATGTGCATGCCGGGCTGGGGCGAGCCAGGGGATCAGAACTGCCATTTGCGACAAGGCATCCTGACCTTGCAGCGCCGCGTTGAGCGCCTGGATGTCGGGATCCTGTTCAAGCCCTTCGATGGGCGCTGCGGTTTGACTGTGCCGTCGAACAGGTTTCGCTTGGTCTGACGACGTCCAGTCGCCGGCGATCCAGTCGTGCACCAGTTGTTTTTCGTAGGCATTGAACACGCCAAACATCGCCGCACCATCACCCGCGATCAGTTGCCAAAAGCGACTGGCCTGCGGGTCTTCATGGCGTTTGATCCAGCCTTTGTTCTGCAATGCCTGGAGGAACCCGGGCAATTGCTCCGGTGCGGCCAGCCACTGATTGACGGTCTGCCCTTCGAAGCGGCAGTAATCGGAGTGCATGTGCTGGGCGAAGGGACACTTGCGCTCGAGCATCGCCAGTAACTCGTGCTCAAGGTCGAAACCTTCAATGATCGCGCGACTGCCCTGCCCGAGGTCGTTGAGCCGATAACCCAACGAGACCCGGCGCAAGAACTCCGTGCGATCAGCCTCGAGGGGCATTAAATCAAGCGCCGCCTGTACAGCTTTTTGCGCATGGCCGGTGCTGGCGTTGTCGATCGTCACATGCAAGGTGAAGTAGTAGGGATCGATGCCTAACTCACTGAGTTCGTAACTGCTGATCAACAGGTGCAACGGCAGTTGTTCATAGCCGAGGTTGTAGCCGATCACTTCGGGCAAATAATCAGTACCGCAGATGCCGAGTGCCAGTTGTATCGCGCCTTGCAGGTAGCGTTCATCGTCGATGGCACTGCCATCCTGCAAATCGTGTTCGGCGAGCAGTTTGCGGTAAATCACCACATGATTTTGCGCCGGATTGCCTTCGCCCAGCTCTTCCAGAAAGGTGCGCAGCAGGCCCTGGAAACGCGGGTCCTGCCAACGCGGCAATAGACCATAAAGCCAGGCACCGTCGACCAGTTTGGTCGGTGCCACCGCTTGCAGGAAATACAGCGCCTGCGCCTTGCCACGGAAGAATTGCCGAGGCCCGCCGGCCTTGCGTTGTTGCAGGTAGTCGGCGTATTGCCGGGCCACATCGGCGCAATGCTCGGCCACCCAAGCTTGCCACGTCGTCGGATCTTCGGGCAGGGAATCGGTGAGTTGCGCGGCGTGTTGCAGTTGCTCCCGCAAAAACGCCTGCGCAAGGTCCAGGGAATCGTCATCGCGCAACAGCGTTTCATAGACTTGCCGGATGTTCCCGGCGGCGTTCATCGCATGCGGTTGGCCAGGCGCAGCTTGCAGGTGTGTCAGGACAGTCATGGCAAAATTCTCGGTCGGTTGGCAGGACGCTGTTCCACACGCCTCTACAGCAGCAGAGAGGCGGCGCCTGTGAAAAATTCAATCGACGTGAAAATTGCCCGGACGGACGGCCGTCAAAAGCACTGAAACACCGTGTAGGAGCTGCCGAAGGCTCCTACAGGGTTACATCGTGCAACGGATTGAGTTCGCGTAAGGGCGAGAGATGGCTAACGTTCAGGGACGATGTTTTTGGGAGGGCAAAGGAATGCCTGTTGCTGCAAAGGCGTGTGGATTACGCAAGGGACGTTATAGCGAGGCTGGACGTATTTATCTGCTCACCGCCGTCGTTTACGAACGTCATTCAGTATTTTCGGATTGGCGTTTGGGAAGACTGCTGATTGAGCAAATGCGTGCAGCCAATGACGAGGGAATGGTTCAGTCGCTGGCGTGGGTGGTGATGCCGGATCATCTGCATTGGCTGATTGAATTGAAACAAGGTTCATTGGCAGCGCTCATGTGCCGCGTGAAATCGCGCAGTTGTCGTTCGATCAATCTCAAGCGCAGCAGTCAGGGACGGTTATGGCAACGCGGTTACTACGACCGGGCGTTGCGTCGCGACGAAGACCTTAAAGCGGCGGCCCGATACATCATCATGAACCCGTTGCGCGCCGGATTGGTTCGGCGTGTGGGGGACTACCCATTGTGGGATGCAATCTGGCTTTGAAGATCAAAGGATCGCAGCCTTCGGCAGCTCCTACATGGAATGATGTACACCCTGTAGGAGCTGCCGAAGGCTGCGATCTTTTGATGTTGCTTTCAGGCCTGACCTTTGGCCTGCTGTTCCAGATGCACCTGCAAACTCGGGTCGATCTGCAAGGCTGCTGCCAGCCCGTCCAGATAACTGCGCTCCGCGTCGCGCTGGTCATCCACGAGGATCACGCTGACCAGATACATCTCAGCGGCCATGGCCGGATCGCCTTTGGCCGCCTGCGCGACTTCGTTGGCGTCCAGCGGTTTCGAGACTTCTTCGTCAAACCATTGCTGCAATTGTGGGTCGTCGGTGTGTTTGCTGATTTCCCCACTGATCATCTGTTGTTCCCGGGTGTCGATCTCACCGTCAGCCTTGGCCGCCGCAATCAACGCGCGCAACACAGCATGGCTGTGCTCCTCGACTTCCGGACCGGCAAGGAGATTCGCCGTCTGCGGGATCTGTTGCGGGGCCGCGCTGGCCTGGCTGCGTTGCCAGGCCTGATACGCCTGGACCGCCATCATCCCTAGCGACGCCAGCGCCGCATAATTGCTCCCGCCGGAGCGGCTTTGCGTGCTGCCACCGCCACCCAGTGCCCCACCCAATGCGCCGCCCAGACCGCCACCGGCACCGCCGCCGAGCAAACCACCGAGCAAACCACCTAATCCGCCCAGCCCCCCGGCTGCAGAGCCACCACGTGTGCCGGTGGAATCCGCGCCGCCGAGCAGGCCACCCAGCAACCCGCCTAAACCACCCAAACCATCGCCGGCAGACGCTGAAGATTGTTGACCTGCCGAGGCCTGGCCTCGCAGCAGTTGTTCAAGCAAATCGCTGGTGTTCATGACGTCATCCTCAAGCATTGACAGTGACTGCGTCTGGCAACGATAGCCCCCTCAAGCCATAGCGCCAGCACCGTTTGGCTGACACTCAAGCGCCTGGCGGATTTCGCCCGCGTATTTTTTCGCCGGCCAGCTAAGATTGATCAATGGTGAACCTTATCCCGGCCAGACCGGTCGATAGCTGCAACCCCGACCCGGTTTGCCGGCGCCCTGCTACTCAAGGGTGATACCCGGCTTGCTTCACTTTCTGGAGAACGCCCCCGTGATATCGACCGTACACATCGCCAGGCTCAAAGCATGGGGCGCCCATGGTTTTACTGCGACTGGCGTGGTCACTGCCTTTCTGGCCACCCTCGCCTTATTGGAAAACCAGCCGACCCATTGTCTGATGTGGCTGGGCGTGGCGCTGATTGTCGACGGCCTCGACGGCGCACTGGCGCGCAAGGTCAACGTGCAATCAGTGCTGCCGAGCTTCGATGGTTCGATCCTTGATCTGGTGATCGATTACCTGACATATGTATTCATTCCGGCATTGTTCATCTATCGCTACATTCCGCTGCCGGACTACACCCTGCTGCTGACCGTGTCGCTGATTCTGGTGTCGTCGCTGTTCTGCTTCTGCAACGTCAACATGAAGAGCAAGGACAACTACTTTGTCGGGTTTCCGGCGGCGTGGAATGTCGTCGCGCTGTGCCTGTACATCATCGGGCCGGGGCCGTGGATCACTTTTCTGACGGTGATTGGTCTGGCGCTGTTGACCGTGACGCGGATGAAGTTTTTGCACCCGTTCCGCGTACGCCGGTTCATGCCGATCAACATTGCGGTGACGGCAATCTGGCTGCTGTGCAGCCTGTCGCTGGTGCTCAACCACCCGGTGATCAACCCGTTGGTGATGGGCTTGTGGTTGCTGATGTCGGCGTACTTTCTGGGGATCTGCATCTGGCGTACGGCGCTGGAGTGGTTTGATCGGCCGCAGGTGAAATAGACCCCAGAGCCAAACACACATCCAATGTAGGAGTGAGCCTGCTCGCGATAGCGGTGTATCAGTCGAAAAATATTCAGCTGACAGACCGCTATCGCGAGCAGGCTCACTCCTACAGGGATCTTCATTCAGCGTTTAGTGATCACCACCTCCAGATACTCACTCGGCACCACCAGCGAACCTTCCCCCGCCCGATTCAACCGATTGAGCAAATCCGCCAGATCACTCTCAAGCGCCTGCCCGCTCTCCGGCGGTAATGCCGCAAAGGCCTTGTGCACCGGCCCGTACCAATGGCGGAAAATATCGATGAAATGCGCGGCCGAGCGATAGCGAAAGTTGAACTCGCGCCGCGTCACGCGCAGCAGAAAATCACGGTCATCGAAATGCTTGTGCAGCCAGGCATCGGAGCCCCAATTGGAGGGGGGCTGGGCGCCGGCAGGCGGTGGCAGATGCCGGCCGAGAGTCTTGAACATCAGGCCAACAAAACCTTCCGGCGTCCAGTTGGCCAGACCAATGCGACCGCCACGGCGACAAACCCGGCCGAGTTCAGCAGCGGCCTTGTCCTGATCCGGGGCGAACATCACGCCAAAGGTCGACAGCACCGCGTCGTAACTCTCATCAGCGAACGGCAGTGCCTCGGCATCGGCAACTTGAAACGTCACGTCCAAATGCTCCGCCCGGGCCCGATCCTGCCCGCGCTCCAGCAATGCCGCGACGTAATCGGTCGAGGTGACCAGACAACCGCGCCGTGCCGCCGCCAGCGTCGCATTACCGTTGCCGGCAGCGACATCCAGTACCTCTTCGTCGCAACGCAGGTCGCAGGCTTCGGCGAGGTTTTCACCGACGATTTGCAACGTCGTGCCGATCACGGCGTAGTCGCCACTGGCCCACGCGACTTTCTGGCGTTCCTTCAAGGCAGTCAGATCAATCGGGGTACTCATGACAGTGCGCTCCGCTACAAATTGGATCAGTGATTAGTCGGCCGTAGTCGGGTCAATGACCGTCATCACACGCGCCACACTGTTGGCAGGGAATCCACCGAGCCTGGCGTGTTCGCGCACCTGCTCTTCGTCAGGCGCGATGTATACGCAATAGATCTTGTCAGCGGTGACGTAACTATGCAGCCACTGCACTTGCGGACCGAGTTCACGCAATACGTCACAGGACTTGTGCGACACGGCTTTGAGTTCTGCTTCCGACAGCTTCCCGGCCCCTGGAATCTCGCGTTCAATCACGAATTTAGGCATGGCAACCTCGCGCTCTTGTTATAGGGCAAGGCCGGCAGTGACCCTGCTCACGCACTATCGCGCCGAGACCACGCGGCGTCCCTGCCAATCGTCTGGCAACCCTGCAAAACCAGGGGTTTGCCGATGAGCGGTGGAAATCTGTAAAGCGTCTGGAACACCTTGAGGATTGCCAAGGTTGGGGGATTGGTTTCTGATGCTCGCTCGCTTCTGGAACGGATTCGTCAGATGTCACTGAAAATTGATTGGCTCGCGCATCACATGCACCACAGCGACCACTATGCCCAATGGATTCACCAACAATTTCCCTACGAATACGTCGACCAACCACTGGCCGAATGGCAGCGTGAATCTGCCCTGGGCCAAGGCAATGGTGACTGGTCCTGCCTGATCGCCATGGACGGTGAACGTCTGGTCGGCGGCGCGGCGCTGGCACGCGATGACCTCGCCCTGCGCCCGGATCTCGGGCCTTGGCTGGCCTGCGTGTTCGTCAGCCCTGAAGCACGCGGGCATGGGCTGGCGGAACGCTTGATCGAGGGTATTTGCCGGGAGGCAAAAGACTGCGGGTTTGCGCGTTTGTATCTGCATACGCAGAGCAAACAGGACTACTACGCCAAGCGCGGCTGGCAAGTCCTGGAGCGTTTTCGCGCTTGGGACAACGAGCAATGGCTCATGGTCCGTGACCTCTGAGCCATTGCTGTTGCTGATCAGGCAGCAGGCGCCTTCGCCTCCTGCAGCAACTGCTGGATCATCTGTTCCTGCGCTTCGTAGCGACCTTCGCCAAAGTGGCTATAACGCACCTGGCCCTTGGCGTCGATCAGGTAGTGCGCTGGCCAGTACTGATTGTCGAAGTTGCGCCAGATCGCGTAGTTGTTGTCGATGGCCACCGGGTAGGTGATGCCGAGCTTTTTCACCTGATCCTTGACGTTGTCGATGATCCGCTCATAGCCGTATTCCGGGGTGTGTACGCCGATCACGACGAGCCCGTCTTTTTCGTATTTCTTCGCCCAGTCTTTGACGTACGGCAGGGTGTGCTGGCAGTTGATGCAGTCGTAGGTCCAGAAGTCCACCAGTACAACTTTGCCGCGCAGAGCTTCAGCGCTCAGCTCGGGCGAGTTCAGCCATTGCACTGCGCCGGCCAGCGATGGCATCGCGCCTTTGCCCTCCTCCATCGGCGAGTCCGCGCGGACTTTGCTGATGAAGTAGTCGACCACTTTCGGCACGTTCTCCAGAACGCTTTTTTCGACACTCGCCACACCCTCAGAGGAGGTGTTCGCCAGCAAGGTTTTATCGAAGCCTGTAGCAATAACCGCTGCCGTTGCCAGTACCGCAACCCCGGCACCACGGCGCAACCAACCGGTGAACGGAATCGACGGTTTCAGGCGATTGACCAAGCCGCGTCCGGTGAAGATCAACGTACCCAGCGACAATGCACTGCCGGCGCCGTAGGCCAGCAACAACAGACTGGTCTGCGCGTTGGCGCCTTGCAGCATGGCACCGGTGAGGATCACGCCGAGAATCGGCCCGGCGCACGGTGCCCACAGCAGCCCTGTAGCCACGCCAAGCATGATCGACCCCATCGGCCCGGCCTTTTTCCGAGTATCCGGGTCAAGGCGATTGCCCAGCATCACAAAGGGACGTGTCAGCCAGTCGCCGATGCGCGCCGAGATCAGCGACAGGGCGAACACGCTCATCACGATCAGGGCGACGTAGCGTCCGCTGTTGCTGGCCTGGATCACCCATTCGCTACTGGCCACAGCGAGGCTCGAGATCAGCGCGAAGGTCAGGGCCATGCCACCGAGGGTGAGCAGAATCGAAGTGCGGCTGCGTTGGGCGCCGGCAAACAGAAACGGTACCACCGGCAGGATGCAGGGGCTGAGCACGGTCAGCAGACCGCCGAGGAATGCGATGAGGTACATAGTGAGTCACCCTTGATCAATGAATGTGACGAGCCATTCAGACGTTCTGGCTGTCCAGCCAATGGCTCTGCGGCGTGCGGCTGGCGCCGTTCTCGGCAAACATCTGGCCCTGCGGCGTGCGGCTGGAGCCGTCCGCAGCAATCAAGCCATCGCTGCCCTGCTTGGCCACCGGCGTCAGTTGGAAGCAGGTGCTGCTGTGGCAGCTATGCTGTTCAACCGCGGCGTTGGCATGGGCGGCAACGCCGGCCAGGGAGAAGGCGATGGCGGTCAAAAAGCGCGATACGTTGTTCATGGCTGTTTCCTTCTATAAAGAGTGATGACTTAGTTGTCGTTGTTGCAGCCGTCGGCAAATTTGCTGTAATCGAGCACGCGGGTCTGACCGGCCGAATCGAGGTAGGTCATGCGTGCCTCGACGATGCCGCAGGACACCGAGTTGTCCTGTTTCAGCGAGAGCACTTTCTGGATATCCAGGTGGGTGCCGTAGGTGTAGGTTTGCGGGGTGGCAGCGGCTTCGGCGCGGGCCGACAGCGTGCAGATGTTCAGGGCGGCAAACAGGCAGGCGGCAATGACGGATTTGTTGTTCATGGCGTTTTCCTCAAGGCTTCAGTGGGGTTTGAGCCGAGGCGATCTGTGTGGGCCTCGATGGAGCCTATTTGAGGCTCGCGAGGTATCGCGTCTGTGTCAGGAACAGGCGCGTTTCAATCGCTGTGTATCCCTGCCATCGGGGGATACACAGCGATACAAAACCCTGGAAAATTCGCGTTTTTGCGTTCCCGTGTATCCGCCGACACGGCAGATACACTGCAATACAAAGGCAGGCAGGCGAGTCATTGAAGGCTCTATAGACTGCACGGCATTCCCCTTCTGACTGAGGCTTGAACCGATGGATCATGTCGATCACATTCTCATCGTCGACGACGACCGCGAGATCCGTGAACTGGTGGGCAACTACCTGAAGAAAAACGGTCTGCGCACCACCGTGGTCGCCGATGGCCGGCAGATGCGCAGTTTTCTCGAAGCCAACACCGTCGACCTGATCGTGCTCGATATCATGATGCCCGGTGACGATGGTCTGCAGCTGTGCCGCGAACTGCGTGTGGGCAAACACAAGGCCACGCCGGTGTTGATGCTGACCGCGCGCAACGATGAAACCGACCGCATCATCGGCCTGGAAATGGGCGCCGATGATTACCTGACCAAACCGTTCGCCGCCCGCGAATTGCTCGCGCGGATCAACGCCGTACTGCGCCGCACAAGGATGCTACCGCCGAATCTGGTGGTCACCGAGGCCGGGCGCTTGCTGGCTTTCGGCCGTTGGCAACTGGACACCTCGGCCCGTCATCTGCTCGACAAGGACGGCACCATGGTCGCCCTCAGCGGCGCCGAATACCGCTTGCTGCGAGTGTTCCTCGATCACCCGCAACGGGTGCTCAGCCGCGATCAACTGCTCAACCTGACCCAGGGCCGTGACGCGGATCTGTTCGACCGCTCGATCGATTTGCTGGTCAGCCGTTTGCGTCAGCGTCTGCTCGATGATGCGCGCGAGCCGGCCTACATCAAGACCGTGCGCAGCGAGGGCTACGTGTTCTCGCTGCCGGTCGAGATTCTCGGGGCGCCGGCATGAGCGTCAATCTGCACTGGCCGCGCACCCTCGCCTCACGCCTGTCGCTGATTTTCCTGATCGGCTTGCTGCTTGCGCAGGCGCTGTCGTTCGGCGCGCAGTATTACGAGCGTTACCAAAGCGCGAAAAACACCATGCTCGGCAATCTGCAAACCGACGTTTCGACCTCGATTGCAATCCTCGATCGCCTACCTGGCGAAGAACGCCCTGCCTGGCTCGAGCGGCTGGCGCGAAAAAATTATGGCTACCTGTTGAGCGAGGGCGATCCGGGCACGCCGATCGAGCCCGGTGATGTGCCGGTGGCCGTCACCTCGATCACTGACGCAATCGGTGAACGCTATCCGCTGACCTTCACCGACATTCCCGGGCCGAAGAAACATTTTCAGGGCCATCTGCGCCTGAGCGACGGCAGCCCGGTGACCATCGACGTGCGCCCCGCGATGGTCCCGTTGTCGCCCTGGTTGCCAGTGGTTTTGCTCGGCCAACTGGCGCTGATGATCGCCTGCACCTGGCTGGCCGTACGCATTGCGGTCCGCCCCTTGACCCGGCTGGCCAACGCCGTGGAAACCCTCGACCCCAACGCCCACCCGATCAACCTCGATGAAAGCGGCCCCACCGAAGTGGTCTACGCCGCGCGTGCATTCAACACGATGCAGGCGCGCATCGCTGCCTACCTCAAGGAGCGCATGCAATTGCTGGCAGCGATTTCCCATGACCTGCAAACGCCGATCACGCGGATGAAACTGCGCGCCGAGTTGATGGACGATTGCGTCGAGAAAGACAAACTGTGGAATGACCTCAGCGAGATGGAACATCTGGTGCGCGAAGGCGTGGCCTATGCGCGCAGCATCCATGGCTCGACCGAGGAAAGCCGCCGCACCAACATGGACTCCTTCCTCGAAAGCCTGGTGTTCGACTATCAGGACATGGGCAAGCAAGTGAACCTGGTGGGCAAGAGCGCGGCGGTCATCGATACTCGGCCCCATGCCTTGCGCCGTGTTCTGGTCAACCTGACCGACAACGCGCTGAAATTCGCCGGCGCCGCCGAAGTCTGGGTCGAAGCCAACAAGGGCAGCCTGGCGATCACCGTCATGGACCGCGGCCCGGGCATCGCCGACGCCGAACTGGCGCAGGTGCTGCAACCGTTCTACCGCGTGGAAAACTCGCGTAATCGCGATACCGGCGGCACCGGCCTGGGGTTGGCGATCGCCCAGCAACTGGCCATGGCGTTAGGCGGCTCGCTGACCTTGAGCAACCGCGAAGGCGGCGGGTTGTGTGCTGAGCTGAAGTTGCCGCTGCACCCCTGAACCTTTCAACGGCGTTGTTTAAATGCTACCAACCGGCGCTGGTCGGTAGCCTGCGCATCGCAGCGCCAATGCCTACAACCTCATCAGAATCCACCGACTGTGCGCCTTGGTCGTTGCGCTTATCGTTGTGCTGCCCGTTTCGCACTGATCACCACTGGTCGCGACTGTCAGATCTGACAGTGGCGAGTCAGCGCCGGGCTGCGGTTCCATGACGATTGGCCCAACCTGTCGAGGCGCAATATGAATCTGCTCGAATCCGTCACACAAGTGTGCAGGCGACTGGCGCCCGGCGGCTGGCATTCGCTGATGCTCGCGCATGGCCTGGACCTGCTCGCCGAACCGCTGGCGGCGGAATTGGGCAAACCGTTGAACGTCGACCGTTCACTACCCGGATTCGCCGACTTCGCTCGGGCCGGCAGCCGCGCAATCGAAGCCGGCGTACCGTCACGCAGCCTGCTGTATCACGCATTGGCTTCGCCACGGGTCATCAGCGATGAAAACGGCCAGACACTACAGCTGTTTCCCACACCTGCTGAAATCGAAACAGTGCTCGACTATGTCTACAGCGTCAGCCCGCCCACGCTCGACAGTTTGCGCAGCAAAGCGTTGGGCGCACCCTTGGCAATGGTCGCGTTCGCCAGTGAATATCGTTGCGCGGCCGACACCGTGCATGGCCGGCATGCCGATCTGTGTTTCTCGCGCACCGGTATCGCCCGCGTCGGCACCGCCCCCGCGCGCTATGACGCAAAACTGCGCAGCTTTTTGCCCTTCGTCGACGATGACCCTTACCGCATCCGAGTCATGCCGGTGCGCTACAGCGCCTACATCGCCGTCAAACTCAAAGGCGATGCCACGCGCTTCGGACCGATGGATTTTCAGGTGGAGCTCGATCCCGAACTGGATTTCTGGGTGCCGCTGCACAAGCTGTTCAACGGCGCACAGTGCCTGGAGGGCATGAACCTGACGGTGACGCTGGACAACCACCAGATCAACGAAAAACTGCGGCATATCCATTTACGCCACAGCGGCACCGGCTGGCAGGAACCGCAGATCAGCCAGCCGCCCTTCGTCGTTACCGCCGACCTGGCGCATTGGGCAACAGTGACGGATGGCGGCCCGGGGCTGCTGTTACCCGTGGCCAAACCGCGGCTGGTCGAGCCGGCCGCGTACCAGGGTCAACCGTTGTCCTTTGTGATGCCGGCCAACAGTGGCGGCATGATTCACGGGCGTCACCGGGTCGAGGCGGATGGCAGTATCGAAGACCTGAACGAGTATGAAAATGTCGAAGAATTGCTGCGTCAGGGTGGTTACCGCGCCTTGCACTATCAGGACAGCACCGCCGATGGCTGGGTGCGGCCACGGTGCCCGGCGCTGGAAAAAAGTTTGCCGACAGTGGCCGCCTACTCGGTGATCGGCCCACCGGACTTCTATCCGCTGTGCAGCCAGCGCAAACTGTTGCGCTGGGTCAACGACGAGCCGTCGTTGCCGAGTACCGGTCTCTGGCACGCCCGACTGGAAGCGCTTTCCAATGTCCGCTACTGCGCCAACCTGCACTTGCAGGATCACCTGTTCTCCCCCGCCGATCGCGGGGTGAGTGCCATCGTCGCCCTCGCCGATCAATCCGACATTGTGCAATCCGAAGCCCCGCTACCGCCGCCATCACGGCCTACCTCACTGCCCGACGGCGCCGCCGGGGTGTTCGGGCCAGGCTGGGAGGTCGGCTGGGTTCGTCAGCGCACCGTGGACGAAGAATGGATCAACGTTCTCGCCGGTTATCAGATGGCCAGCCCGTTTCCCGAGGATGCAAAAATCTGTGCGGCGCTGGGGTCTTTCTGGCCCGGCGTGGCACCCGACTCAGCGCGGGTCTTCGAGCCGCGCGCGACCCTGCACAGCATCATTCCCCTGACCGATGAGGACATCGGCATGGGCGGCGGTGTGGCCTGGGATAATCAGCGCGGCCCGCAACTGATCACGCATGACAATCGATTGATCGTCCGATACCACGCGTACGCCCATGCCGACTACACCCAAGTGGCTCTCGACAACCTGTTTTCCCTGGGCATGACCGGTCACACTTCGCAAACGGCGTATCAGCAACGCGTGCTATCGATGTATCGCGTGTACCGCGTGCTTGGCGCCGCCAACGACAAACAATTGCGCAATACATGGCCGCTGTTGTCGTTCATTGAAGTGCAGCGGCCGAATGCCGAACTGGACACCGCACAGGCGGAATCCGGGCAGATCCTCGACGGCTGGGTGCAGCGCTTTTTGCTGTACAGACGCGGTGCCGTGCGGATCGCTGAAAGCGATTTCAGGTTGCGCGACGTCGAAGTCGAAGCGCTGGTGATTCTGTTGCTCGGCGCCGATACGATCCTGATCAAAACTGACGCGCTGCCGTGGCAGGTCGCCCATGCAGCATTTTGATGTCGTGATCGTCGGCGCCGGCCCTGCGGGGTGCGCAACGGCAATCAGTTGCGCCCGGCGTGGCTTGCACGTGGCTTTGATCGAACGGCAGGCGTTCCCACGATTTCGCCCCGGCGAAAGCCTGCATCCGGGCATCGAACCGTTGTTACGCCTGCTGGGGGTTGCCGAGCCCTTGTGTGGCCGAGCGGCCCGGCGCTTTGACGGTCACTGGGTAACGTGGAACGGCGCGCCGCATTTCAACGGTTTTGGCACCGATGACAGCGGCATTTGGCAGGGCTTTCATCTCGAGCGAGCCCAATTGGACGCAACGTTGCTGGCGCAAGCCGCTTCTTTGGGCGTAGAGGTCATCCAGCCCAGCCGGGCACGGCGGGTGCTGACGCAGGCTAACCGGGTGATCGGCGTCGACACCGACAGCGGCTGCATTTACGCAAAATGCCTGATCGATGCGAGTGGCGCTCGCGACTGGCTCAGCCGCCAACTCGGCCTGACGACTCACAGTTGCTCCGCGCCACTGGTGGCTCGCTACGGCTACGTGCAAGGCTCTAACGCAGCCTATGCCACGACGGCACACTTGCTGGCCGACCCTGAGGGGTGGACGTGGATCGCCCAGGTTGAGGATCGTTTGCTGCACTGGACGCGCCTGACCTTCGAACGCAACACTCGGTCGGTGATGCTCCCTTCCACCCTGCAATCATTACCAGCGGTGGGTGCCGTGCGCGGCGCCGATGTGACCTGGCGCCTCACCCCGGCCGCCGCCGGGGCCGGTTATTTCCTGGTAGGCGATGCCGCCAACCGGCTTGATCCGGCGGCGTCCCACGGCGTACTCAAAGCGCTGATGAGCGGCATTCAAGCCGCGCAAGCCGTGGCGGATTTTCTGCGCCAACCGGCCTTGCAAGTGCCTGCCCAAATGCAATATCGGCAAAGGCTCATCGATGGGTTCACACGCGATGTGGCGCAACTGCGCAACTTCTATCGTCAGCATCCTTGCCCGCCGTCGTGGTTGCCTGCCCATTGATTCAAACGATGCTGCAGAGCACGGCGTCTTCATGCATTTGCCGCAACAACATCAATCCGTTTTCCATGAATGCAACGATTGCAGTCTCCCCCGCCTCCACCGCCAAACCTTGCAACTGCTGACGGCCATCAAGAGCGGGATATTCGTCGATGCGCTGCAGCAACCGCCAGGCCAACGGACTCAGTTCGGAAAACTTCACGCTCCAGTCAGCCGTGCGTCGCACCAGTAACAAGGTCGGTTGAGCCGGTGGCGTGGCGGGCTGATTGTCCGGGTCGAGTTCATGCACCGGCCATATATACGCCAGCGGCCAGGCCAACGCCGAGACTTGCAGCGGGCGTTCCAGCAACAACGCCGGATCGGTCGACGGCAGCGCTTGAGCATCAGATTGCTGCAAGACCATTTCGACCCATTCGTAATGCGCCAGCTCCAGCAGAAACGCCGGCCACTCACCCTCGCGCAACACCTGCGGTTGCGCAGCAAGATAGTCGAGAAACGTTTCGGCAATCTCACCGAACCTGGGTGTCTGGGCCCGCCAGTCGCGCAAGAATCCTCGCACCAGCCAGCCCCAGCGTTTTTCCCCAATGATTCGAATCAACACCGGGAAGGTGCCACTCAACAATTGCGACAGGTTGTTGAATACCAGGTCCCGGTAGACGTTAACCCGTTGCACATTCATGTCGACGGGCGGCGACTGATGTTCGGGATCACGCAAGTACCGGGTCAGCGCCTGCTGTTGCTGTAGCAGGTTATCCACGATGGCTGCCCCCCGCTTGTAAATGGCGAATGGTCTGCAACTCGGCAATCAGTTCGGAAAATGCCGGGAAGTTGAAATCCCGCTCCAATAACGTTGGCTTAGCGCCGAATCGCGCGTAGGCCTCCGCTAGCAATGCCCAAACCGCCGGCTTCACCGAGGCACCATGGGTGTCGATTTTCAGCGTATCGGACTCATCGAAATGCCCCGCCACATGCATGCCGACCACCCGGCCCGGCTCAATGCCGGCGAGAAAGGTTTGCGGTTCGAATCCGTGGTTGATCGCGTTGACGTAGACATTGTTGACGTCCAGCAGCAGGTCGCAATCAGCCTCGCGCAGCACGGCATTGGTGAAGCTCACCTCGTCCATGTCCTGACGCGGGGCGGCGTAATAGGAGACGTTTTCCACGGCCAGACGCCGGCCGAGCATGTCCTGAGCCTGACGGATCCGCGCGGTAACGTGGTGTACCGCTTCTTCGGTGAACGGCAACGGCAGCAAGTCATACAGATGCCCGTCATCGCTGCAATAACTCAGGTGTTCGCTGTATAGCGCCACGTTGTAATGGTCGAGAAATACCCGCACTTCCTGCAAAAACCCGACATCCAGCGGCGCCGGCCCGCCGAGTGACAGCGACAAACCGTGGCAGGACAACGGGTAGCGTTCGGCCAGTTCACGCAATGCTGCACCGTGGGCGCCGCCGACGCCGATCCAGTTCTCAGGGGCGACTTCGAGAAAATCGAAAGCGCCGCTGCGCGCAGCTTGCAAGTCTTTCAGCAGGCCACGGCGCAGGCCGAGGCCAACACTGGGTTGCGTCAATAAGGGAGGCGTTTGCATGGGTATACCTCTGCAGTAGGTTTTTCCCAGTTGAACCGCCGGCTGTATCACGGCTATGTGCAACGACCGGACTTTTGCAGCCGTGTGTATCCCGCCGCCATCTCGATACACAGGGATACACACCTGCCTAATGTGGGAGCGAGCCTGCTCGCGAAAGCGTCGGCACTGACAAGATCAGAATTACCTGAAATGCCGCCTTCGCGAGCAGGCTCGCTCCCACAGGTTTTCGTTGCTCACAAATCCAGCGACACGCCCGGACCGGGGCTAGACTCCTTTATTACCCAGTCGAGGGGGACGCAGGACGTCAGCCGTGCCCTGCCCAACTCCGTGACCACCGCCCGGTGGCGCACGCCTCGACCTTCGACGCCGCCGGACCGTGATCCTGTTTCAGGAGCACACATGATGGACGAGGCGAAGCTCAACCAATTCATGGGCAAACTGGTCAACGACATGGGCGGCGCGGCGATGCTGGCCAATGTCATCGTCGGCGAAGAACTCGGTTTGTACCGGGCGATGGCCGACAGTGAGCCAATCAGCGCCGATGCCCTCGCCGCCAAAACCACCTGTAATCCGCGTCTGGTGCGCGAATGGCTCAGCGCTCACGCGGCGTCCGGCTATATGGAGCACCACGACGGCCAGTTCCGTCTGCCGGAAGAACAGGCGCTGGCCCTCGCCGTCGAGGACTCGCCGGTCTACGTCGCCGGTGGTCTCGGGGTGGTGGCGTCGTTTTTCCACGACAAAGACAAACTGGTCAAAGCCATGCGCGGCAATGGCGCTCTGCCTTGGGGCGATCATCATCCGTGCATGTTCACCGGCACCGAGCGGTTCTTCCGGCCCGGCTACAAAGGTCACCTGATCGCCGAATGGCTGCCGGCGCTGGACGGCGTGGTGGCGAAACTGGAGGAAGGCGCCAAAGTCGCCGATGTCGGCTGCGGCCATGGCGCCTCGACGGTGATCATGGCCCAGGCCTTTCCCAACTCGCGCTTCGTCGGCTACGACTATCACGCGCCCTCGATCACTGTCGCCACCCAACGCGCCGAGGAAGGAGGAGTCAGCAGCCGGGCGAAGTTTTTCCAGGGCTCGGCAAAGAGCTACCCCGGCGATGACTACGACCTGATCTGCTATTTCGACTGCCTGCATGACATGGGCGACCCGGTCGGCGCCGCCCGTCACGCTTATGACTCGTTGAAAGACGACGGCACGGTGTTGCTGGTCGAGCCATTCGCCAACGACACGCTGGACGACAACATCAACCCGGTCGGACGGCTGTTCTACGCCGCCTCGACGTTTATCTGCACACCCAACTCGCTGTCGCAGGAAGTCGGCCTCGGCCTGGGCGCGCAAGCCGGGGAAATGCGTTTGCGCAAAGTGTTTTCCGAGGCCGGGTTCAAGCACTTCCGTCGGGCCACGCAGACACCGTTCAACCTGATTCTGGAGGCGCGCAAGTAAGCCATGCGGGTCGCGTGCTAACCTGCTGGCACTGCCCACTTCGGAGCGCTGACCATGCTCGACAGCCCGACCCGCGAACACCTCGACACCCTGCAAGAGGTGATGGCTGATGGCGACTTCATCGTACTGACCGGGGCCGGCATCAGCACGGCGTCGGGCATTCCGGACTACCGCGACAGCGACGGAGTACGCCGTGGCCGACAACCGATGATGTACCAGGAATTCCTCGCCGCCCCCGAGTCGCGCCGCCGCTATTGGGCGCGGGCCATGCTCGGTTGGCCAAGGGTGCGTCAGGCGCAACCGAATGCAGCGCATGAGGCATTGGCCGATTTGCAGCACGGTGGGCTGATCCATGACTTGATTACCCAGAACGTCGACACCCTGCACGATCAGGCCGGCAGCCACGATGTAATCGAACTGCACGGCAGCCTGCATCGGGTGTTGTGCCTGGACTGCGGTCAGCGCAGCGAGCGTGATTCGATTCAGCAATTGATGGAATTGCACAATCCGTATCTGGCGGGCGTTGACGCGGTACAGGCGCCGGATGGCGATACGCTGCTCGACCCGGCGTTCGAGGCGCGTTTTCAGGTGCCGCACTGCCCGTATTGCTTTGGCGAGCGGATGAAACCGGACGTGGTGTTTTTCGGCGAAAACGTTGCGCAGCACACGGCGGCACGGGCGATGAAGGCGGCAGAAAATGCGGCGGGGATGTTGGTGGTGGGGTCTTCGTTGATGGCGTATTCGGCGTTTCGTTTGTGCCGGGTGATTGCCGATCGCGGGAAACCGTTGATTGCGATCAATCTGGGCAAGACCCGGGCGGATGATTTGCTGGATTTGAAGATTGAAGCGTCGTGTGAACAGCTTTTGCCGTTGTTGGTTGAAGTGCTGGATCGGTGAGTTGCTGCACTTTGTGCTCGACTCAGGACCCAAGCCCCTCACCCTAGCCCTCTCCCAAGGGAGAGGGAACTGACCGAGTTGTCTGGGCTGAATACTGCGACCTGAAAATGCTGAGTCGAGCTCACAATCTGAATAACCACGATCTGCTCCCTTTCCCCGAACACTAGGCCTCGCCCTCGCCCTCGCCCTCGCCCAAGGGAAAGGGAATTGACCGAGTTGTTGCTAGCGATACATCGACCTGTAAATTTCGAGTCGAACCCATTTTTTGAAATGCCCCCGATCAGCTCCCTTCCCCCTCGCCCCCTCTGGGGGAGAGGGTTGGGGTGAGGGGGTAGATCTCACAGTAGCCCGAGATCTTCAGCCTTGAGAATATCGAACAACGCCTGCGCCGCCGCCGACAGTTCATTGCCCGGTTCGGTCAGCACGCCGATGGCTCGCTCCACCGAGTCATCCAGCGTCAGGCAATGGGCGCCCAATTCCTGCATCTGCCCGGCGCACAACGCCGGCACGGCACTGACGCCCAGCCCGCTGGCGACCATCCGCCCGACCGTTGCCAATTGATGGCTTTCAAATTCCACCGGCAACTTCATGCCCCGCGCCTGCAAGTGCTCTTCGAGCATCACCCGCACCGTCGAGGGCCGCTGCAAGGTGATGAACGGCTCCTGCAATAACGTCTGCCAATCGATCTCGCTGCGCTGCGCCAATGGCGAATCCTTCGACACCACCGCGACGAAGCGATCTCTGTACAGCGGCGTAAATGTCATCGCGGTGTTTTGCATCGGCTCGAACGCCACCCCCAGCTCAACCTGACGATCACGGACCATTTCCAGCACTTGCTCGTTGATCACGTCATTGACCGTGACGTTGACGTTCGGATAGCGCGCGCGAAACGTTTTGAGGATCGGCGGCAACAGGTTGCCGGCAAACGACGGCATCGCCGCTAACGTCACCCGCCCGCGTTGCAGGCTAAAGCGTTGACGCATCTCGTCTTCGGCGTTGTCCCAGTCCGCGATCAGGCGCCGGGCCAGTGGCAGCAGCGACTCACCTTCTGCGGTCAGCGCCACATTGCGGGTGTTGCGACTGAACAGGCGCCCGCCCAGTCCCTCCTCCAGCGCTTTGATGGTCAGGCTCAACGCTGATTGCGAGAGATGCAGGCGCTCGCAAGCCACGGCGAAGCTGAGGCTCTGGGCCACGGCGAGAAAGGCGCGGATCTGTTTGATGGTCATACTCAAACCTCAGGATCGTCGGTGGTGATCGTTCCCACGCTCCTGCGTGGGAATGCAGCCCGTGACGCTTCGCGTCACTGGACGCCGAGCGTCCCTAGAGGCATTACCACGCAGAGCGTGGGAACGATCAAACGTTAAGCAGCACGCCATAACGCGACTATTGAGCTTTATCAATCAATCGACCTTAAAAATCAACTTAACAAATATATCTTCCAGCGAGACACTCCAACCATTCGGCTAGCCAGCCGCCCGCAAATAATAAAAGAGGTGCATATGGCAGGTTTCGACAAGCGCGTGAGTTCCTACGAGGAAGCCCTGGCCGGGCTTGAGGACGGCATGACCGTCATCGCCGGCGGCTTCGGTCTGTGCGGCATTCCGGAAAACCTGATCGCCGAGATCAAGCGCAAAGGCACCCGCGACCTCACCGTCGTCTCCAACAACTGCGGCGTCGACGGTTTCGGCCTCGGCGTGCTGCTCACCGACCGTCAGATCAGCAAAGTCATTGCCTCTTATGTCGGCGAGAACAAGCTGTTCGAAGAGCAACTGCTCAAGGGCGACATCGAAGTCATCCTGACCCCGCAAGGCACCCTCGCTGAGAAGATGCGCGCAGGCGGCGCCGGCATTCCGGCCTTCTTCACCGCCACCGGCGTCGGCACTCCGGTCGCCGAAGGCAAGGAAGTGCGCGAATTCAAGGGTCGCAAGTACCTGATGGAAGAATCCATCACCGGCGACTTCGCCATCGTCAAAGGCTGGAAAGCCGACCACTTCGGCAACGTCGTCTACCGTCACACCGCGCAGAACTTCAACCCGCTGGCCGCCACCGCCGGCAAGATCACCGTGGTTGAAGTCGAAGAAATCGTCGAACCCGGCGAACTCGACCCCTCGCAGATCCACACCCCGGGCATCTACGTCGATCGGGTCATTTGCGGCACGTTCGAAAAACGCATCGAACAGCGCACCATCCGCAAATAATTCAGGCTGACGGAGAATAAAAAATGGCACTTTCCCGCGAACAAATGGCTCAGCGCGTCGCCCGCGAAATGCAGGACGGCTTTTACGTGAACCTCGGCATCGGCATTCCGACCCTGGTCGCCAACTACATTCCTGAAGGCATGGAAGTCATGCTGCAATCGGAAAACGGCCTGCTCGGCATGGGTCCGTTTCCGACCGAAGAAACCATCGATGCCGACATGATCAACGCCGGCAAACAGACCGTGACCGCACGCATCGGCGCGTCGATTTTCAACTCCGCCGAATCCTTCGCGATGATCCGGGGTGGCCATGTCGACCTGACCGTGCTCGGCGCGTTTGAAGTGGACGTCGAAGGCAACATCGCCTCGTGGATGATTCCCGGCAAAATGGTCAAGGGCATGGGCGGCGCGATGGATCTGGTGGCTGGCGCCGACAACATCATCGTGATCATGACCCACGCCTCCAAGGACGGTGAGTCCAAGCTGCTGGCTAAATGCAGCCTGCCGCTGACCGGCGCCGGTTGCATCAAGCGCGTGCTGACCGACCTCGCCTACCTGGAAATCGAAAATGGCGCTTTTGTCCTCAAGGAACGCGCACCTGGCGTCAGCGTCGAGGAAATCGTCGCCAAAACCGCTGGTAAACTGATCGTCCCGGATCACGTACCGGAAATGCAGTTCGCTGCCCAGTGAGGAATTCGAAAATGCAAGACGTCGTAATTGTTGCCGCCACGCGTACCGCGATCGGCAGTTTCCAGGGTTCGCTGGCCAGCGTTTCCGCCGTGGATCTGGGCGCGGCGGTGATCCGCCAGTTGCTCGAACAGACCGGTCTGGACGGTGCGCTGGTCGATGAAGTGATCATGGGCCAGGTGCTGACCGCCGGCGCCGGCCAGAACCCGGCGCGTCAGGCCGCGATCAAGGCTGGCCTGCCCCACGCCGTGCCGGCGATGACCCTGAACAAGGTCTGCGGTTCGGGCCTTAAGGCTTTGCACCTGGGTGCGCAGGCGATCCGTTGCGGCGACGCTGATGTGATCATCGCCGGCGGCCAGGAAAACATGAGCCTGTCCAACTATGTAATGCCTGGCGCACGCACCGGTCTGCGCATGGGCCACGCGCAGATCGTCGACACCATGATCAGCGATGGCCTGTGGGATGCGTTCAACGATTACCACATGGGCATCACTGCCGAGAACCTCGTCGACAAATATGAGATCAGCCGTGAGCAGCAAGATGCTTTCGCCGCTGCTTCTCAGCAGAAAGCCGCCGCCGCGATTGAGGCTGGGCGCTTTGTCGATGAGATCACCCCGATCCTGATCCCGCAGCGCAAAGGCGATCCTGTTGCTTTCAAGGTCGACGAGCAACCGCGTGGCGACACCACCGCCGAATCCCTGGCGAAACTGCGTCCGGCGTTCAAAAAGGACGGCAGCGTCACCGCTGGTAATGCTTCGTCGCTGAATGACGGCGCCGCCGCCGTGATTCTGATGAGCGCGGAAAAAGCCAAATCCCTCGGCTTGCCTGTACTGGCTACCATCGCCGCTTATGCCAACGCTGGTGTCGACCCGGCGATCATGGGCATCGGCCCGGTATCGGCGACCCGCCGCTGCCTCGACAAGGCTGGCTGGAACATCGACCAGCTCGACCTGATCGAAGCCAACGAAGCGTTTGCCGCGCAATCGCTGGCGGTGGCCAAGGATCTGCAATGGGATCTGGACAAGGTCAACGTCAATGGCGGCGCCATCGCTTTGGGCCACCCGATCGGTGCATCGGGTTGCCGCGTGCTGGTGACCCTGCTGCATGAAATGATCAAGCGTGATGCGAAAAAGGGTCTGGCGACCCTGTGCATCGGCGGCGGTCAGGGTGTGGCGCTGGCGCTGGAACGCGCATAACCAGAGTTCAACAGTGAATGGCGGATCCACGACATCCGCCGCTTGCTGGCAACAAAAACCCGGTGCGACTTGCGTTGCACCGGGTGTTTTTTTGCCTGTTGGAAATGTGCTTTGAATGTTCCGGCCCTATCGCGAGCAGGCTCACTCCTACATTGGAATTGTGAACCCATTCAATTGTAGGAGTGAGCCTGCTCGCGATGGGGCCAGTCCAAGCACCAACAATCTAAGGCTTGCGCAGCAAATACGTATCCATGATCCAGCCATGCTCCGCCCGCGCCTTCTTGCGCACCCGCTCGATCTCATCCGCGACATCCGCCAGCCTGCCGCTAATCAGAATCTCATCCGGCGTGCCCAGGTAAGCCCCCCAGTAAATCTCGGTCTGCTGATCGGCCACCCGGTGATACGAATCCTCAGCATCGAGCATCACCACCAGACTGTCCGTATCACTCACCTGCCCTGCCGCCAAACGCCGCCCGGTGGTGATTTCGATGGAACGACCGATCGTGTTCAGCGGCACCTTGTGCTGCGCCGCCAACGCCTGAACGCTGGTGATCCCGGGAATCACCTCAAACTCGAAGGCACAGGTGCCCGAGGCCAGGATGGCCTGGAGGATACGCACGGTGCTGTCGTACAACGCCGGGTCGCCCCACACCAGGAAACCACCGCACTGGCCGTCAGACAATTCGTCATTGATCAGGCGTTCGAAGGTCTGCTGCTTGGCACGGTTCAGGTCATCGACACTGGCCGTATAGTCGACATCACCGCGTTCGCGTTCCGGGCTGTGGGCTTCGACAAAGCGATAGTCAGGGTCGTCGATGTAGCGCTCACAGATCTCGCGGCGCAAGTCGATCAGCTTGTCCTTGCTCTGGCCTTTATCCATCAGAAAGAACACATCGACACGGTTCAGCGCTTTCACGGCCTGCATCGTGATGTAGTCGGGATTACCGGCACCGATGCCGATCACCAGCAGTTGTTTCATCAAAGTGCTCCTTGAACGTCGAGGCCCGGCAGACGCAGGCGCCAGCGCCCGGTGAAGCGCAATTCGACCGCGGAGAACGGTTCGACATCAATGTCATGAAACGCCGAACCGCGCATCACGTGGATCAGCGCGGCGCGGATGACAAACGGATGCGTCACCGCCACTACATGTTCTGGTGTGGTTTGCAGACTGCTCAGCCATACCGCCACGCGCTCGCATAACTGCGTCACTGATTCACCGCCGTGAGGTGTCGCATGGGGATCTTCGAGCCAGGCGTGCAACGCCGCGCCTTCAGCGTTTTGCAGGGATTTGATCGATACCCCATGCCAGCGCCCCCAGTCACAATCGCGCAGCGCCTCATCAACCTGCGCATCCGCGCCAAACCACGCCGCAGTCTGGCGCGTGCGCAACTCCGGCGCGCAAATCAAACGTCGCGCGGCGTCGAAACGCTCGGACAATTCGCCCGATGCCAGCCCGATATTTTCAACAGGCTCATTCGTAGGAAAACACGCCAATTTCTGTGCGACGGTTCGCGCATGGCAAATCAATGTCAAACGAGTGGTCTGCACAGGTATCGCTCCGGTGGGCCTTCATGAAAATCAGCGGCGCAAAGCCATTCTGTCGTTAATTGTGCCGTAAACCGAGGGCTGCAGGGCTGCCGGATCGCCTCGGTCACAGCAGAAAAAAGCACAAATACGGCGATTTCTGACACTGCCGTGGGCGATGGACTACAAGCCCGATCGAATTACGTGTAGCCCTTGTTACACGGGCATCTCGCTTCATTCCGGAGCCTTTTCAACACACTGAAAAATTCACTAGACATGTAACGTCAGTTACATAAATACTGTTTTAACGGATTATGAAGCGAATTCAACACCCTCATCCAGCAGGAGCCCGGATGCCCCCTCTCAGAGACCTGATCACCGATCCCGGCCTGGATCTTACGCCGTCGGAGCGCAAAGTCGTTCGCGCCTTGCTTGATCAGTACCCACGCAACGGTCTGGGGCCGATGGCGCGTCTGGCCGAACATGCCGGGGTCAGCGATCCGACCATTGTGCGGCTGGTGAAAAAACTTGGTTTCGGTGGTTATGCCGAATTCCAGGAAGCACTGCTCAGCGACATGGACCACCGCTTGCGCTCGCCGCGCACGCTGTTGCAACCGCGCGCCCATCAGCACAAGGACGACGCCTGGAGCCACTATCTGGGCGACAGCCATCGCCTGCTGGTCGAAACCCAATCGCTGACCCAACCCGAAGACGTGCGCATTCTCACCGACTGGCTGCTCGATGCCCGGCATCAGGTGTACTGCTTCGGCGGGCGCTTTAGCAGCCTGATGGCCACTTACCTGCTCAATCACCTGCGCCTGCTGCGCCCCGGTTGCTTCGCTTTGGAAGACAACGCGCAATTGCCCGATCGCCTGTTTGATCTGCAACGCCAGGATGTCGTGCTGCTGTTCGACTACCGCCGCTACCAGACTCAGGCCCTGCGGGTCGCCAGCGCGGCAAAGAACAACAACGCGCGCGTGGTGCTGTTCACCGATATCTATGCCTCGCCGCTGCGCGAGCTGGCCGACCTGATCATCAGCGCGCCGGTGGAGTCGGCGTCGCCGTTCGACACCATGGTGCCGGCGCTGGCGCAAGTCGAAGCGCTGATTGCCTGCCTGACCCTGCGCACCGAAAACCTCGCCGATCGCCTGGAAGGCATCGATGCCCTGCGCAACGACTTCAACACCCACCTGCTGGAGGATAAATAAGGATGTTCAGCCTTCCCCACCGCTCGCCACGGGATCTGCCGTTTGTCACTGACCACACCGCATTGTTGCTGGTGGACATGCAGCGTGCCTGGCTCGAACCGCAGTTCGACGCGCACCTCAATGGGCCTGACGCCGAGTATTTCCTGACCCGTGCGCACATGCAGGTGGTGCCCAACCAACGTCGTTTGCTCAGTGCCTTTCGCGAGGCGCGGCAGAACGTGCTGCACACGATTATCGAGAGCCTCACCGCTGATGGTCGCGACCGCTCGCTCGACCACAAACTCTCGGACATGCACCTGCCCAAAGGCAGCGTGCAGGCCAGGATCATTGAAGACCTGACCCCGGTGGAAAACGAAATCGTCCTGCCGAAGACGTCTTCGGGCGTCTTCAACTCGACCAACATCGACTACGTGCTGCGTAACCTGCAAACCCGTCACCTGATCATTGCCGGCATCGTCACCGACCAGTGCGTCGACATGGCCGTGCGCGACGCCGCCGATCGCGGCTATCTGGTCACGCTGGTCGAGGACGCCTGCGCCACCTACAGCGCCGAACGCCATCACGCCTGCCTGAATGCGATCAAGGGTTACTGCTGGATCACCGACACCGACACCGTGCTCGCCCGCCTGCAGGAGATGCGGTCATGAGCACGCGCCTGACGCCGCTACCGATGACCACGCTGGTCACCACCGACCTGATCGCCATCACCCGCGGCCGCTCGTTTCCCACTGATGAGCTTGAGCATTATCAAGCCGCCGGGTGCGGCTGGGTGCCGGCCAACAGCGCATTGACGCCGCAGGACATCATTGCTTCGACCAATCCGTGGGGCGCGTATGGCGACCTGCGACTGATTCCCGATCTGAGCAGCCGCGTCACCGTCGGCAATGGCCCGGACGCCGATGCCCCGGCGCTGGATTTCATCCACGGCGATATCCGCGAAACCGATGGCCGCCCGTGGGGCGCCTGCCCGCGCACGTTGTTGCGTGATGAAATCGAACGTTATCGCGATGGGTTGGGCTTGCAGGTCAACGCCGCGTTCGAGCACGAATTCAACCTGCACGCCGGTTTCGCCGAGCACCTGGCGTTCTCTCTCGAAGCCCAGCGTCAGGGCGCCGCGTTCGGCGGCTGGCTGCTCAGCGCCCTGCGCGCCGGCGGAGTCGAGCCGGAAATGTTTCTGCCGGAATACGGCAAGCACCAATACGAAATAACCTGCCGCCCGACGCTCGGCGTGGCGGCAGCCGATCGCGCCGTCAACGTGCGCGAGATCACCCGCGAGATCGCCCGGCAAATGGGCCTGGACTTGAGCTTCGCGCCGAAGACCGCCGCCGACGCGGTGTGCAACGGCGTGCACCTGCATGTCAGCCTGCTTGATCTGGGCGGTCTGCCGATGCTCTACGACGCTGGCACCAGTAACGGTCTGTCGAGTCTCGGCCAGCATTGGGCAGCGGGAATCCTGCATTACTTGCCGGCGCTGTGTGCATTTACCGCACCGACGCCGGTGTCGTACGAACGCTTGCAGCCGCATCACTGGAGCGCCTCCTACGCCTGTCTCGGCCAACAGAACCGCGAAGCAGCGCTGCGCATCTGTCCGACCGTGACCCTCGGTGGCAAGTCCGTGGCCAACCAGTTCAACCTCGAATTCCGCGCCATGGACGCTACCGCCTCGCCACATCTGGCCATGGCCGCGCTGTTGATCGCCGGTCGGCTGGGCATCGAACAACGTTTGGCACTGAACGCGATCACCGATGAAATTCCCGATTCACTCAACGACGAGCAACGCCAGGCCCGGGGCATCGTCGCCCTGCCCGCCTCGCTGACCCAGGCGCTGGATTGCCTGCGCAACAGTGGCGCCTTCACTGCATGGCTGCCCAAGCCGCTGCTCGACACCTATTACGCCCTGAAAACCGAGGAACTGGCGCTGACGGAACAGCTCTCGCCCGCTGACTTGTGTGAGCACTATGCACGCCTGTACTGAATCCGCCGAGCTGGGGTTGTACACCCGACCGGCCTACAACCTGAGCCGCGCCGACTCGACGCACCCGTTGATTCTGGTGTGCGAACACGCCAGCCGCTACATCCCCGAAGCCCTGAACAATCTGGGCCTGGACGAGGCCGCCGCTGGCGAACACATCGCCTGGGACATTGGTGCGCTGCAACTGGCCGAGCAGTTATCGGAAAGGCTCGGCGCAACCCTGTTGAGCGCCAATTATTCGCGGCTGCTGATTGATCTGAACCGGCCCCGTCACGCCCCGGACAGCATTCCGGCGCAGAGCGAGATTTACCAGGTGCCGGGCAACCGTGAACTCGACGAAGCCACCCGCGAATACCGCCGCCAGACCTTGTTCAAGCCGTTTCACGCGCGCTTGCAAACGTTGATCGACGAACGTGTTGCCAAGGGCCAAGCGGTGCGTGTGGTGGGGATTCACAGTTTCACCCCGGTGTATTACGGCCAGCCGCGACCGCTGGAGGCCGGCGTGCTGTTCGGTCAGGCCAAGGCTTACGCGCAACGCCTGCTCGACGGCCTCGGCGAACACCCGCTGAAAGTGGCCGGTAATCAGCCGTACAAGATCGATCCGCTGGGAGACATGACCGTGCCGGTGCACGGCGATGCCCGTGGCCTCGATTCCGTGCTGATCGAGGTGCGCAATGACTTGCTGCGCAGCCCCGAAGCCGTATCACGCTGGGCCGGCTACTTCGCGCCATTGCTGTAATGAATGAAAGACTGCTGACGCTGTAAACGATGGACCGATAACAACTAAAACGACCGACTGGCTGACAAGGAGTTGCGCTTCATGGAAATTGAAGAATTCGGCTACAAGCAAGAGTTGAAACGTAGCCTGACGCTGACCGACCTGGTGGTGTACGGGATGATCTTCATGATCCCCATCGCCCCGTTCGGTGTGTATGGCTACGTCAACGCCGAGGCTCCGGGGATGGTGCCGCTGGCGTACATCATCGGTATGGTGGCGATGCTGTTCACCGCGCTGAGCTACGGCAGCATGGCCAAGGCTTTTCCGATTGCCGGCTCGGTGTATTCCTACGCACAACGCGGCCTCAATCAGCACGTCGGCTTCATCGCCGGTTGGCTGATGCTGCTCGATTACCTGCTGATCCCGCCGCTGCTCTACGTCTACGCGGCGATGGCGCTCAACCATTTGTACCCGGACATCCCGAAAGTCGGCTTCATTCTGGCGTTTCTGGTCAGCGCGACCTTCGTCAACCTGCGCGGCATCACCTTCACCGCTCGGATGAACATCATCTTCCTGCTGGCGCAACTGGTGGTGCTGGGCATCTTCCTGTTCTACGCCTGGAATGCCCTGCACAACGGTGGCGGTAACGGCGAACTGACCCTGGCGCCGCTGTATCACCCGGAAACCTTCAACTTCGCCCTGCTGATGCAAGCGGTGTCGATTGCGGTGCTGTCGTTCCTTGGCTTCGATGCCATCTCTACCCTCGCCGAAGAAATCAAAGGTGATCCGGGCAAAAGCGTCGGCAAAGCAGCGTTGATCACGCTGGTGGTCATGGGGGTGATTTTCGTTGCGCAAACCTGGATTGCCACCGATCTGGCGGCCGGCATGGGCTTCAAATCCGCCGACACTGCGTTCTATGAAATCGCCGAAATCGCCGCCGGCAGTTGGCTGGCGACTCTGACCGCTGTCGCGACAGCACTGGCCTGGGGCGTGGCCGTAGCAATCACCTCGCAAGCCGCGGTTTCGCGCCTGCTGTTCGGCATGGCCCGCGACGGCAAATTGCCGAAGGTGCTGGCCAAGGTGCACCCGAAACACAACACGCCGTACCTGAGCATTTATCTGGTGGCGGTGCTGTCGCTGGTGATCTGCTACCTGTTCATCAACTCGGTCGACACCCTGACCTCGCTGGTCAACTTCGGCGCACTCAGCGGCTTCATGCTGCTGCACCTGACAGTGATCAACTACTACTGGCGTCGGCAAAAGTCCGGTCAGGTCGTGCGTCACCTGATCTGTCCGGTGGTCGGCTTCATCATAGTCGCGGCCATCATGTACAACATGGGCGTCGATGCGCAGAAGCTCGGCCTGATCTGGATTGCTCTGGGTCTGGTGTACCTGTTCTTCCTCAACAAGCTCGGCGCCAGTACTGCGTTGCCGGACCCGAGCAACGGCTGACAAGAAAAAGAGCGGCGTCTGACAACAAATCAGGCGACCGCCGATTTATCGCGTGGAAACCGACAGTGATAGTCAGGTTCGGCGACTTTGCCGAACCTTTTGATACAGGAGTATATCCATGCTGGTCTTACGCCCAGTCGAACAGACTGATCTGCCCCAGCTACAACAATTGGCCCGCGACAGTCTGGTGGGCGTGACCTCCCTGCCGGATGACAGCGAACGCCTGCGCGAGAAAATCGCCGGTTCCTGTGCCTCGTTCGCCAGCGCGGCAGAGGCTAACGGCCCGGAGAACTACTTTTTCGTTCTGGAGGATCTGGACAGCCAGCGGCTGGTTGGCTGCTCGGAAATTCTCGCCACTGCGGGCTTCGACGAGCCGTTCTACAGCTTGCGCAACCGCCATTTCACCAGCGCTTCCCGCGAGCTGAACATCGAACACGGCGTGCCCGCGCTGTCGCTGTGTCACGACCTCAACGACCACACGCTGCTGCGCGGCTTTCACATCGACGCCGCGCTGGTGCGCACGCCGTTCTCCGAGTTGCTGTCACGGGCGCGCCTGTTGTTCATCGCCGCTCATGCGCCGCGCTTTGCCGAGGCGGTGATTACCGAAATCGTCGGCTACAGCGACGAGGAAGGCCATTCGCCGTTCTGGGATGCACTGGGCAAACACTTCTTCGACCTGCCTTACGCAGAAGCCGAGCGCCTGTGCGGGTTGCAGAGCCGCACGTTCCTCGCCGAACTGATGCCGCAATACCCGATCTACGTGCCGATGCTGCCGCAAGCCGCGCAGGACTGTATCGGTCGCATTCACCCGGACGGTCAGGAAGCGTTCGACATTCTTGAGCGTGAAGGCTTCGAGACCAATAGCTACATCGACCTGTTTGACGCCGGCCCGACCCTGTATGCGCGCACCTCGAATATCCGTTCGATTGCTCGTAGCCAGACCGCAACGGTGCAGCAACGGCCGCAGATCGATGCCCGTGGTCGTTACCTGCTGAGCAACGACGCACTGCACGGCTTTCGCGCGATCATGACCGAACTCGATTATCAACCCGATCAACCGCTGTCCCTCACCCCTGCAATGTGTGCGGCGCTGAACGTGACCGATGGCAGCCCGATCCGGCTGATTGCCCTGTGAAACCCGCGCGGTTGCGCAGCCAACGACAGTGCCCGAACAGGCGCGCAGAAGGAGTTACAGCATGATTGTCCGCCCGGTCAAAGTCAGCGACCTGCCAGCCTTGATGGCGCTGGTGCAACAGGCCGGCCCGGGGTTCACCACCCTGCCGGCCAACGAAGATCGCCTGTCGCATCGGGTCCGCTGGGCGCAACGGGCGTTCGCCGAACAGGTCGAACGGGCCGATGCGGATTATCTGTTTGTGCTCGAAGACGACGACATGCGCGTGGTTGGCGTCAGCGCCCTGGCCGGTGCGGTCGGCCTGCGCGAGCCCTGGTACAACTATCGGGTCGGGTTGACCGTGAGTTCGGCGCCGGATCTGGGCATTCAACGGCAGATCCCGACACTGTTTCTCAACAACGAACTGACCGGCCAATCGGAGCTGTGCTCGCTGTTTCTCGGCCATGATCAGCGCCACGGCAGCAATGGCCGCCTGCTGTCGCTGGGGCGGTTGCTGTTCGTTGCCGAGTTCCCGCACCTGTTCGGCGAGAAGATGATTGCCGAACTGCGCGGCAGTGCCGATGAACACGGTTGTTCGCCGTTCTGGGACAGCCTGGGCCGGCATTTCTTTCAAATGGACTTCAGCCATGCCGATCACTTGTCAGGACTTGGCAACAAATCGTTCATCGCCGAACTGATGCCGCGCCAGCCGCTGTACACCTGCATGCTCACCGAACAAGCACAGGCGGCGATCGGCCAGGCACACCCGAATACCGAGCCGGCGCTGAAAATCCTCCAGGCCGAAGGCTTCACCCACAAAGGCTACATCGACATCTTCGACGGCGGCCCGGTAATCGAAGCGCCGGTGCGCAGTATTCGCACCGTGCGCGAAAGCGTTGAGCTGACCCTGAGCCTCGGCAGCCCGGATGAACAGGCGCCGCTGTGGCTGATTCACAACCGCCGTCTGGAAAACTGCCGCATCACCGTCGCCCGCGCCCGCCGGGTCGGTAGCAGCCTGGTGATCGACCGCCTCACCGCCAAGCGCCTGCAACTGCAACCGGGCAATTCGGTACGGGCGGCGATGCTGCCCAATCAACAGCAACAGGCGGTGGCGGCCTGACGGTTACCACCGCAAAAAGGTAAATCCTTTCAGCAAAAGCGTCCGCGACAACCTGTCCCTTGCAAATTCGTCATGATCATTGACCCATTCGCGTGATAGCCTTTTCATTCTTCGGCGTTGACACCTTTGTTCAAGCCTTTCCATTCCTTTGTATTGGTGGAACTCGTATGACCAGGCTTTCCCATCAAGATTTGCGCCGTAACTTCCGTCAACTGCTGGCTTCCGACACCTGCTATCACACGGCTTCGGTGTTCGATCCGATGTCCGCGCGGATTGCCGCTGACCTCGGTTTTGAAGTGGGGATCCTCGGCGGTTCCGTGGCCTCGTTGCAGGTGCTCGGTGCCCCGGACTTTGCCCTGATCACCCTCAGCGAGTTCGCCGAACAGGCCACCCGCATCGGCCGCGTCGCCCAATTGCCAGTGATCGCCGACGCCGACCACGGCTACGGCAACGCCCTCAACGTGATGCGCACCATCGTTGAACTGGAACGCGCCGGCGTCGCCGCCCTGACCATCGAAGACACCTTGCTGCCGGCACAATTCGGGCGCAAATCCACCGACTTGATCACCGTTGCCGAAGGCGTCGGCAAGATCCGCGCGGCGCTGGAAGCCCGGGTTGATACGGAAATGGCGATCATCGCCCGTACCAATGCCGGCATCCTGCCAAATCAGGAAATCATCAGCCGCACTCGCCAATATCAGGCGGCCGGGGCTGACGGCATCTGCATGGTCGGAATTCAGGATTTCGATCAGCTTGAACAAATCGCCGAACACCTGACCGTGCCGCTGATGCTGGTGACCTACGGCAACCCGGCGTTGCGCGATGACAAACGTCTGGCCGAACTCGGTGTGCGTGTGACCATCGATGGCCATGGTGCTTATTTTGCGGCGATCAAAGCGACGTATGACAGCTTGCGTGAACAGCGGCAGATCTTTACCCAGGCGTCCGATTTGAGCGCGACCGAGTTGACGCACACCTATACCCAACCGGAGGAATACATTCTCTGGGCCAAGGAATACATGAGCGTCAAGGAGTGATGGGTTGGCCGGGCTGACGCCATCGCTGGCAAGCCAGGCTCCCACAGGTTATGCGGTTCGACATCAATTGATGGTTCAACACCAAACCCTGTGGGAGCTGGCTTGCCAGCGATGAGGTCTGCCGCTACACCGCTAAACCGGCGTCTTGTAAGCTTCCTCCCGCTGCACCGCCCGCGCCTGAATCACATTCAGAATCGCACAGCCCTCGCGCATCAACAGATGCACCGCACTGGTCACCCGCGTCAGATCACAATCGGAAATGCCTTTGAGGTTGAGGCTGGCAAAGGTGTCGGCCAAATCGCGCACGACCACAAACCGGTGCATCGCACAGGCGGCCATGTCGCTGAGTTCTGAGTGGGTATTGAGGAAGAGCACCGGGGATTCGGCGTCGTAGGTGTCGATGGGGAGGAAGCGGGGCATTACTTGATCACACATTGGTATAACTCCTGTATTGAGAGAGCTACCACCAGTCGCGGCCAAACGAGGAAGGTGGCAGCCGTACGCGGGTTGGCCGACCGGATACAGGAACCGGCACACCCGAAGGTGTCCCACGCACAGCCGCCATAACACAACATCACAGACAAACATCGACTGAATATGTTGGGCAGACTGTACGTCTCTGTATCGACCGGCCAAGGTCGTTCGCGGTGTTTTTCCGCGAGCCCGAACTATAGGGGTCGATACCGAAATGCGGCAACAGGGTACGTTGTAGGAAACGTCTTGGAAAGTTGTACGCCGTCCGCGACTTCCACTTTTCCCACAAAAGCCCCTCACCCTAGCCCTCTCCCGGAGGGAGAGGGAACTGATTGGGGGATGTTCGGGATCGACGCCGACGTGAGAGACCGCGTTGAATGCGAATTTGCATTCAACTTGATCTGCCGGTTGCCACATGGACCACAAACAACACGGTCAGTCCCCTCTCCCTCTGGGAGAGGGTTAGGGTGAGGGGCCGATTTATCTGGCACCCCGCCGACCTCATCACACCGCAAACCACCTCACCGCGGCTTGGCCAACTCCATGATCATCCGCGACAACAAATAAATCCGCGGCGCCACGCTCGCCACTTCGGCGTATTCCTCCGGCGTGTGAATATTGCCGCCAACAATCCCGAAGCCATCCAGCGTCGGCGTGCCAACCCCGGCGGACAAACTCGCATCCGCCGCGCCGCCACTGCCCTCCTCGGTCAACTTGCGGCCAATCTCGCCGTAAATCCCTTGGGCCATGGCCATCAGACGGTCCGACTCAGGCGTCTGCGGCATAGGTGGCAGCCCGCGTTGCAACGAAGTCTTCACTTCCGTCTCAGCAATCAGCTTGTCCTGCGACACCCGCGCCAGATCCTTCTCGATCCGGTCGAACTCCTCCGGCACCGCCGCGCGCACGTCAGCCTTGGCCGTGGCTTGATCGGGAATCACGTTGGTGCGGTCACCGGCCTTGAGCACAGTGAAGTTGATGGTGGTTTTCTTCGCCTCATCACCAAGTTTGCCCAACTGAAGAATCTGGTGCGCCGCTTCCATCGCGGCATTGCGCCCCAGTTCCGGGGCGACACCGGCGTGCGCGGCTTTGCCCTTGACCTCGACCAGTGCCGTCGCGCTGCCCTTGCGCCACACCACCAGCCCATCGGCCGGGCGGCCCGGCTCAAGGTTGAGGGTCACGTCGTGCTGTTTGGCGGTTTTTTTGATCAGGTCGGTGGCGACTTCCGAGCCGGTTTCTTCGCTGGCGTCGAGCAGGAAGGTGATTTGCGCATAGTCTTTGAAGTCGAGGTTTTTCAGGACTTTCAGTGCATAGATCCCGGCGACGATGCCGCCCTTGTCATCCATCACCCCCGGCCCGTAAGCGCGACCGTCCTCGATGTGGAACGGCCGCTCGGCCGCCGAACCTTCCTTGAATACCGTGTCCATGTGCGCCATCAGCAGGATTTTTGCCTTGCCGGTGCCTTTCAGCGTCGCCAGTACATGGTTGGATTTTTCAGGCGTGTTCGGCACCAGTTCGATGGTCGCGCCGAGTTTTTTCAGTTCATCGATGGCGATGTCGCTGACTTGCTTGAGGCCCGGTTCATAGCCGGAACCGGAGTCGATATTGACCAGTCGCTCCAGCAATTTCAGCGCTTCTGGCTGGTATTGCTCGGCATCGGCGAGCACTTGTTTGTGCGGTTCGGCGAAGGCTTGGGCAGCGGAGAAAGCGAGAGACAGGCCAAGGCTGGCGGCCAGCAGGGAGCGAGAAAATGAGAACGTCATGAAGCGATCCTTGTTTCGCGTCGGGGGGATTTAACCGTACCCGACATCGGCGCGAGGCTCTACACCGAATGCGACACTGATCTAACCGACAACACACAAACCCTGTGGGAGCGAGCCTGCTCGCGAAGGCGTCGTGTCAGGCGATGTCAATCTTGGCTGACCCAGCGCTTTCGCGAGCAGGCTCGCTCCCACAATGGATTTATGGTGATGCGGATCAAACCGAATCCAGCAACGTCCGCCGGGGCTTGCCATCGCAATTGCAGATCACCCGGTTACGCCCGCTCGCCTTGGCCTCGTACAACGCCTGATCGGCATCATTGAGCCAGCGTGTTGCGTCGGCATGCGCCGGATCGTACGCCGCCAGGCCGATACTCAAGCTAACCTTCAACGCCGGATTCTGCTCATAACCCAGAATCGCAAAGCGTTCACGCAACGCTTCCATCGCCTGCGCAGCATTGAACAGCGGCAGATCCGGCAAAATCACGCAGAACTCATCACCGCCATAACGCCCGGCAACGTCTGTCGCCCGCAGGTTTTGTTTAAGCAACTTGCTCAACTGGCGCAACACGATGTCGCCCGCAACATGGCCGTAGGTATCGTTGATTGCCTTGAAGTGATCAATGTCGATCAACGCAATCGCCGCGCCCTGCTTCTGCCGCTTGCAGCGCTGAAAAGCGATCTCCAGTTGATCCTTCCAGGCGCCGTGATTGAGCAGTCCGGTCAGGCTGTCGGTGCGGCTCAGGGCAAGCAATTCGCGTTTGTGTCGACCGAGGGTGTAGGCCTGCCGAAAGCAGATCCAGCCCAGCGCCAACGGGTACAGAAGCAGCAACGGGAAACAGGCGTACATTTGCGCAGGCGTGGTCTGCGGAATGAATGTCGGAGCAAAGACCACCAGCCCGACGCCGACCCCGAGCAACTGCGCCGCCGAGCCTGCCAATAGAAAACGTGAACCACCGATGGCGACGTTGTTCATCGCCATCATCGAAATGGTCGTGGCAGTGGGCAACGGATTGAAATGCATGGCGGCAAGCCAAAAGCCGCCGAAAAAGGCGTCGATCAACAGATTGCGGTGTTCAGCGTGGTAAGGAACCCGGGCGCGGCGTGCCCATTGAAACGCCAGATGCGGCCAGACCAGGCCGTTGAAGAACATCAGTGCCCAGACCCACAGCGGCGGATCGAGCGAGTACATCGCCACGCTCACGCACACGAGCCCCAGAATCAACCCGAGGATGCGCGATGTATAAAGCCTCCTGGCCAATGAAAGTCCCTTTCCTCCGGTATTTCCCATAAGGACCTCGATCACGCACACCGCAGGACGGATGTGCTGGAAGTCTAACAGGGCGACGTTAAATAGCCATCACCGGCCAGCGGGCTGAATAGAGCGACATCAGGGCCGCGCACAGTGCAAATATTTGGCTATACATGAAAGGAGCAAAATGGAAAAACAACTATAAGAAGGAGGCCCATGCACACCTATCTCGTGTTGATCATCGGCAGCGGTTTTGGCGGTCAATGTGCTGCGGTCAACCTGCTAAAAGCCGGAATCGACAATTTTCGCCTGCTGGAGCGTCGGGACTTCTTTGGCGGCACCTGGTGCCAGAACACCTACCCCGGCGCGGCGGTGGACGTGCCGTCGCCGCTGTATTCGCTGTCGTTCGCGCCGTACCGCTGGTCGCAGATGTTCGCCGGGCAGGCCGAACTGCAGCGCTACACCGAGCACGTTATCGAGCAATTCGGTTTGCGCGAACGCGTAGAGTTGCAAGCCGATGTCGAGCGTGTCGAATGGGACGACACGGAAAAACGCTGGGCCGTGCACACCGCCAGCAAAGGCACCTTTTATGCGCAGTTCCTGATCAATGCCACCGGGCCATTGAGCCAACCGGTCATCCCACACTTTCCCGGCCAGGATCGCTTTCAAGGCAAGACTTTTCATACAAACAACTGGGATCACAGCTACGACTATCGCGATAAACGCGTGGCCATCGTTGGTAGCGGTGCCAGTGCGGTGCAAGTGATTCCAGCCATTGCGGAACAGGTCGAGCAACTGCACGTGTTTCAACGCACGCCGCATTGGGTGCTGCCCCGCGCCGATCGTCAGTTCGGACCGCTGCAACGCTGGCTGCTCGGTCTGAAACCCGCCTACAAATTATTGCGCTGGCTGATTTACTGGCAATTCGAAACCCGGGTCATCGCCTTCAAATATTCAAAAGCGGCGATTCACATGGTCCAGCAGCACGCCCTGCGTTTTCTCAAACGCCAGGTGCCGGACCCGCTGCTGCGAGAAAAACTCACCCCGGACTTCACCATTGGCTGCAAACGGGTACTAGTCTCCAGCACCTATTACCCGGCGCTGAGTCGCGCCAATGTCACCTTGCATACCCGCGAGCAAGGCATTGCGTCCATCGACGAAACCGGGATTAACACTCAGGACGGTCAGCACATCGACGTTGATCTGATCGTCTGGTCGACCGGTTACGACGCCACCGACGGGGTGATTTCCTACCCGGTCAGCGGAAAAAACGCAGTGCAACTCAGAGATGTCTGGGCGCAATACCCGCGCGCGTATCTGGGCACCAGCCTGCCGGACTTTCCCAACCTGTTTATCGTCACCGGGCCCAACACCGGCATCGGTCACACCTCGGCGCTGTTCATCATCGAATCACAGATGAACTACATCCTCGACTGCATCCGCACCGTGCAGGCCAAAGGCCTGCGCAGCATTGAAGTGCGCCGTGAAGCGGAACGTACCTACACTGAGATGATTCATCGGGAAATGCAGCGCACGGTCTGGAAGTCCGGCGGCTGCCACAGTTGGTATCAAAGCAAGAGCGGTCATGTGATCGCGATGTTTCCCGGCTTCAGTTTCAGCTATCACCGCTTGACCCGAGCGCTGAAACCGGCCGACCACATTCTGTCCTGAACACGTAAAAGGAAGACGTCGATGCTTTTGCTGTTTGTCGCCCTCGCGGTTTTCGTAGCCTGGAGCTGGTTGAGTTATCCGGCGGTCGGTCATTGGCTGTACGACCTGAACATGGCCATCGAGGCCAAGTTGTACAAATTGCACAAGATCGAAGTGCCGATCGCCGAGATGACCGTCTCGACCTGGCAGGGCGGGCCGTATGAAGCGGCCAGCGCGATTCTGATGCTGCATGGCTACAGCGCCGACAAGAACCTGTGGCTGCGCTTTTCCCGGCATTTCGTGCGCCAGTATCGGGTGATCATTCCGGACCTCGCCGGCCATGGTGAAACCGGCTTCAAGGCTGGCGGCGGTTATGACATTCCGTTGCAGGCTAAACGCATGATCCAGTTGCTCGACGTCTGCGGCGTGGAGAAAGTCCACGTGATCGGCAACTCGATGGGCGGCTACATCGCCGCGTGGCTGGCGGCGACTTATCCCGACCGCATCGCTTCGGTGGCATTGATCGACCCGGCGGGCGTCACCGCGCCCGAGGTCAGCGACATGGAGCGGCATCTGGCGCGCGGGCATAACCCGTTTCTGATCAACTCGCGGGAAGAATTTCGCCAGTTTTACGCGATGACCATGGAGTCGCCACCGTGGGTGCCGAACCTGGTGCTGGACGCCATCGCCCAGCGCTACGAACAACAACGCGATGAACTGGAAGAGATCTTCCGCGATTTTCGCGCCAGCCCGCCGATGGAGCCGAAACTACCCGACATCAAATGCCCGGCGCTGTTGCTCTGGGGCCGCAAGGATCGGCTGATCGACGTCAGCAGCGTGCCGGTGTGGAGCAAGGGCATCGCCAATTTGCGTGTGGATGTCTGGGATCACGTCGGGCACATGCCGATGGTTGAACAGCCGAGGAATGCTGCGCGCCTGTATCGGGAATTCCTCGGAAGCCAGAAATGACACTCAACACATCCTGTGTAGGAGCTGCCGAAGGCTGCGATCTTTTGATTTTGCTTTTTAAAAACAAGATCAAAAGATCGCAGCCTCGTTTCACTCGACAGCTCCTACAAAGTGACGAGGTCTGAGGTTTAGATGAATATTCTTTATGACGAACGCCTCGACGGCCCGTTGCCGCAGGTGAACAAGGCTGAGTTGCTCAAGGCATTGCAGCACGCGCTGCCTGATCTCGACATTTTGTGGCGCGAGGAGGAACTCAAACCCTACGAATGCGACGGCCTCTCCGCCTACCGCACCACGCCGATGCTGGTCGCCCTGCCCCGTCGACTCGAGCAAGTGCAAACCCTGCTCAAACTCTGCCACCAGAAAAACGTCCCAGTGGTTGCCCGTGGTGCCGGCACCGGCTTGTCCGGCGGCGCCTTGCCGCTGGAACAGGGCCTGCTGCTGGTGATGGCGCGCTTCAACAATATCCTGCACATCGACCCTGCCGCCCGCACCGCGCGGGTTCAACCGGGGGTGCGCAATCTGGCGATCTCCCAGGCAGCCGCGCCTTTCGGTCTGTATTACGCGCCGGATCCGTCCTCGCAAATCGCCTGTTCGATTGGCGGCAACGTCGCCGAAAACGCTGGCGGCGTGCATTGCCTCAAGTACGGATTGACCGTGCACAACCTGCTGAAAATCGAAGTGCTGACCATCGAAGGCGAACGCCTGACCCTCGGTTCGGATGCACTCGACTCAGCGGGTTTCGATCTGCTCGCGTTGTTCACCGGTTCCGAAGGCCTGCTGGGGATCATTACCGAAGTCACGGTCAAGCTGCTGCCCAAACCGCAAGTCGCGAAAGTCCTGCTGGCCAGTTTCGATTCTGTGGAAAAGGCCGGCCGCGCGGTCGCCGAGATCATCGCGGCGGGGATCATTCCCGGCGGCCTGGAGATGATGGACAACCTCGCCATTCGCGCCGCTGAAGATTTCATTCACGCCGGTTACCCAGTCGACGCCGAGGCGATTCTGTTGTGCGAACTCGATGGCGTCGAAGCCGACGTTCACGACGATTGTCAGCGGGTGCGCGAGGTCATGACCGCGGCCGGCGCCACCGAAGTGCGTCAGGCCCGCGACGAAGCCGAGCGCGTGCGCTTCTGGGCCGGGCGCAAAAATGCTTTCCCGGCCATCGGCCGTTTGTCGCCGGACTATTACTGCATGGACGGCACCATCCCGCGCCGCGAATTACCCGGCGTCCTGCAAGGCATCGCCCGCCTCGGCGAAGAATACGGTTTGCGCGTGGCCAACGTGTTCCATGCCGGCGACGGCAACATGCACCCGCTGATCCTGTTCGACGCCAATCAACCGGGCGAACTGCACCGCGCCGAAGCCTTGGGCGGCAAGATCCTCGAACTGTGCGTGCAAGTTGGCGGCAGCATCACCGGTGAACACGGCGTCGGCCGCGAGAAAATCAACCAGATGTGCGCGCAGTTCAACAGCGACGAACTAAGTCTGTTCCACGCAGTAAAAGCCGCGTTCGACCCACAAGGCCTGCTCAATCCCGGCAAGAACATTCCGACCCTGCACCGCTGCGCCGAATTCGGCGCGATGCACATTCACGCCGGGCAATTGCCGTTCCCCGAACTGGAGCGTTTCTGATGGCCGATGTCGACGCCGCCAGCGCCCTGCTCGATCAGGTCAACGAAGCGCGGGCCAATGCCACGCCGCTGAAAATTCAGGGTGGCAACAGCAAAGCGTTTCTCGGCCGCGAGGTCGCCGGCGAAGTGCTCGACACCCGCGCCCATTGCGGCATCGTCCGTTACGAGCCGACCGAACTGGTGATCACGGCGCGCTCCGGCACGCCTCTGTCCGAGCTGCTGGCGGTGCTGGACGCTGCCGGACAAATGCTGCCGTGCGAGCCGCCGGCATTCGGCGAAGGCGCGACGGTTGGCGGCATGATCGCCACGGGGTTGTCCGGGCCTCGGCGGCCGTGGTCTGGCTCGGTGCGCGACTTTGTCCTCGGCACGCGGGTGATCACCGGCCTCGGTCAGCACCTGCGTTTCGGCGGCGAAGTGATGAAAAACGTCGCCGGCTATGACCTGTCGCGGCTGATGGCCGGCAGTTACGGCTGCCTCGGCGTGCTCACCGAAGTGTCGCTGAAAGTCCTGCCGAAACCACGGCAGTGCCTGAGCATTCGCCTCGATATGGAATGCTCGCGGGCGCTGACCAGGCTTGCCGAATGGGGTCAGCAACCGCTACCGATCAGTGCCGCTTGTCACGATGGCCAGAGCCTGTATCTGCGGCTTGAGGGCGGCGAAGGTTCAGTGACGGCGGCGCATCAACGACTCGGTGGTGAGCCGCTAGATTCAGGGTTCTGGCGGGATCTGAATGAACAACGTCTAGCGTTTTTCAACGAAGGTTTGCCGCTGTGGCGCTTGTCGTTGCCGAACAATCTCGGGCCACTGGATCTGCCCGGCGAGCAACTGATCGACTGGGCCGGCGCGCAACGCTGGCTGAAATCAGACGCGGCGCACATCCACATTCTCGCGCAGGAACTGGGCGGCCACGCTACCTTTTTCAGCCATGGCGCCAGCAATTCGCCGTTTCAGCCATTGCCCGCGACACTGCTGCGTTACCACCGTCAACTCAAGGTGCAACTCGACCCGCAAGGGCTGTTCAACCCCGGGCGGATGTACGCGGAGTTCTAGCCATGCAAACCACCCTCAGCGAACAATCGCGACAGCTGCCCCGCGCCGCCGAGGCGGAAAAGATTCTGCGCACCTGCGTGCATTGCGGCTTTTGCAATGCGACCTGCCCGACCTATCAGTTGCTCGGCGATGAACTTGATGGCCCGCGCGGGCGCATCTACCTGATCAAGCAAGTGCTCGAAGGCGCACCGGCGACGGCGCAGACACAATTGCATCTGGACCGCTGCCTGTCGTGCCGCAACTGCGAAACCACCTGCCCGTCCGGCGTCGACTATCACAACCTGCTCGACATTGGCCGCGCGGTGGTCGATCACGCGGTGCCACGTCCGGCGGCGCAACGTCTGTTGCGCGAGGGTTTGCGCGCATTGGCGCCGAATTCAGGGTTGTTCAAAGGCTTGTTGCGGGTGGGCACGACGTTTCGGCCGCTGTTGCCGCGTTTGCTTGAAAGCAAACTGCCGCAGCATCCGCCGTTTTCAGGTTTGCGCCCTGCCCCGCGCCATGCCCGTCGCGTGTTGTTGCTTGAAGGCTGTGTGCAACCGGGGTTGTCACCGAACACCAATGACGCCACGGCGCGGGTACTGGATCGCCTGGGCATCAGTGTCACCCCGGTGGCCGAGGCCGGGTGTTGCGGCGCGTTGGACTATCACCTCGACGCGCAGGCCAAAGGCCTCGACCGCGCCCGACGGAACATCGATGCCTGGTGGCCGCACCTGCAAAACGGTGCAGAAGCAATTGTGCAGACCGCCAGCGGTTGCGGCGCATTCATCAAGGATTACGGGCATTTGCTGGCAGACGATCCGCTGTATGCGGCCAAGGCCCGGGAAATCAGCGAGCGCACGCTGGATCTGGTGCAGGTACTCGCGCAGGAGCCGCTCGAACAGATCTGCGCCGCCACTGAACGGCGGATTGCCGTGCACTGCCCGTGCACGTTGCAGCACGCGTTGAAACTGGGCGGCGCGGTGGAAGCTGTGCTGACGCGCCTCGGTTTCAATCTTACCGCCGTGCCCGACGGCCATTTGTGCTGCGGCTCGGCGGGTACGTATTCGTTGACGCAACCGGTGCTGGCCCGGCAACTGCGCGACAACCGCCTCAATGCGCTGGAGAGTGGCCGCCCTGAGCTGATCGTCACCTCCAACGTCGGCTGTCAGAGCCATCTGGCCAGCGCCGGACGCACGCGGGTGATGCACTGGATCGAACTGGTGGATCAGTCGTTGGCAGAATGAAGTTCGTAGGATTCTTCGTTTGCCCGCGTGCGAGAAGGCTGCGATCTTTTCCCTCATCCATTCCGTGACCGTGGCAGGAATTTTTTTCATGACCGTGCAGCCGTTCGTCAGCCCCGACCTGATCCGCCAACGCTTCTCCAAAGCGATGTCCGACATGTACCGCGAAGAAGTGCCGCTGTACGGCGCGCTGATGGAGTTGGTGGAGCAGACCAACCGCGAGGTGCTTGCCGATCAGCCGGACATCGCCCGGCAACTCGACAGCACCGGTGAAATCCAGCGGCTGGACATGGAGCGCCATGGCGCCATTCGCGTCGGCACCGCCACCGAACTGGCCATCCTCGCCCGCTTGTTTGCGGTGATGGGCATGCAGCCGGTGGGTTATTACGACCTGACCCCGGCGGGCGTGCCGGTGCATTCCACGGCTTTTCGCGCAGTGCATGAGGACGCGCTGCAAGTCAGCCCGTTTCGAGTGTTTACGTCGTTGTTGCGCCTGGAGTTGATTGAAGATCCGCAGCTACGCGCCTTTGCCGAATCCGTGCTGGCCCAGCGTTCGATCTTTACCCCGGAGGCATTACGCTTGATCGCGCAAGCTGAAACCGCAGGCGGACTGAATGAAAGCGAGGCCGAGGCATTCGTCCTGCAGGCACTGGAAACCTTTCGCTGGCATCACAGCGCCACGGTTACTGCCGCGCAATACCAGACTTTAAGCGCCCAACACCGCTTGATCGCCGACGTGGTGGCGTTCAAAGGCCCGCACATCAACCACCTGACGCCGCGCACGCTGGACATCGACAGCGTGCAGGAACAGATGCCGGCCCATGGCATCACCCCAAAAGCCGTCATCGAAGGCCCGCCGCGCCGGCAGTGCCCGATCCTCTTGCGCCAGACCAGTTTCAAGGCGCTGGACGAGCCGATCGCCTTCACCGATCAGAACCAGACCCGTGGCAGTCACAGCGCGCGTTTCGGCGAAATCGAACAGCGCGGCGCGGCACTCACCCCCAAAGGCCGGGCGCTGTATGACCGCTTGCTGAATGCCGCGCGCGATGAACTCGGCGACTTCCCCAACGAAGGCAATGCCGCACGCTACAACGCGCTGATGGCTCAACACTTTGGCGAATTTCCTGACAGTGTCGAAGGCATGCGTGAACAAGAGTTGGCGTACTTTCGCTATTTCGCCACGGAAAAAGGTCTCGCTGCTGTAGGGCTTGGACAGTCGTCACTGGAGGACTTGTTGCGCGATGGTTATGTGAAAGCGGAACCGTTGGTGTACGAAGATTTCCTGCCGGTGAGTGCAGCGGGGATTTTTCAGTCGAACCTTGGCGATGCGGCGCAGGCGCACTATGGCGAGCATTCCAATCGGCAGGCCTTCGAACAGGCTCTGGGGCGCGCTACCATTGATGAGTTGGGGTTGTATGCCGCGACGCAGCAGCGTTCGATCGAGGAATGCCTCACTCAATTCGCGCGTTGAAAAATCAAAAGATCGCAGCCTTCGGCAGCTCCTACAGTGGAAATGCATTCCAAATGTAGGAGCTGCCGAAGGCTGCGATCTTTTGATCTAAAAGTTTTAAGCAGCCGCCTCGACCAAATGATGGCGTGTGGCCATTGTGCGCAAGAAGTTGCGCACTTGATTTACAAAACCGACCGAAAAAACCTCTGAAAGCACCGTCGTACAAGGCCTGCAGCCAAGTGCGCAAGAAGTTGCGCAGTACTGCGCAACTTCTTGCGCACTTTTGCCGTGAGCGAGCGCT